>DAOUCW010000043.1:0-1921 GCA_034431695.1 Anaerolineae bacterium
GAATATGTCCTCCGAAAGGATGGTGATATCGGCCAGCATGCCGGGGGCGAGGGTCCCGCGGATTTTCTCTTCCCCTGAGGCGAAAGCATTGCCCCAGGTGTAGGCTCTGACCGCCTCCTCCACTTTCAGGCGCTGCTCGGGGAACCACCCCTCGGGCCCGGGGGAACCGTCCAGGCGCCGCCTGGTTACGGCCGCGTGGATGCCCAGGAGAGGATCGGGAGGCTCCACGGGGCAATCCGAGCCAAAGGCCAGGACGGTCCCGGCATCCAGCAGGCTGCGCCAGGCATAAGCCCAGCGGCAGCGCTCCCGACCCCAGTATCGCTCAGCCATTTCCATATCGGAGGTGGCATGGATGGGCTGCATGGAAGCCACAACCCCAAGCCTGGCCAGGCGCGGCACATCCTCCGGAGCCAGGAGCTGGACGTGCTCAATGCGGTGCCTCAGGCGCGGGGCTTTCTCCAGCACATCCAGCACGATCCGGTTGGCCCTGTCGCCTATGGCGTGGATCGCCACCGGAAGGCCGGCTTCCGCCGCCTTCACCACGAGCCTCTCAAGCTCTTCGGGGGCCAGGGTGAGGATACCCAGGTTGTCCGGCTCCTCAAGGTATGGCTCCAGCATCGCTGCCGTCCGGGAGCCGAGGGTCCCATCGGCGAATATTTTAACTCCTCCGATGCGCAGGTGTTCGTCCCCGAAGCCGCTCCTTATCCCGAGCTTCACGGCTGCTTCAAGATTTTCAACCGGGATGTGGTGGAGGATGCGCATCCTGAGTTTGCCCTGGCTCCTTATCTCCTGGAGCAGGGCCAGGGACCGCTCGTCCTCGCAGTTGTGGAGCCCCACCAGCCCCTTGCGGATGAGGATGCTCATGGCCTCCTCCACCCCCTGCCGGAGGAGTGGCGATGACGGGGCTTCCACGAGCTTCCGCACCATCTCCGCGGCTTTCTCCTTCAGGATGCCTGTGGGCTCGCCGGACCGGTCGCGCTCAATCACTCCTCCCGGCGGATCGGGGGTGTGAGAAGTTATGGCAAGCTCCTGAAGGGCGAGGGAATTGAGCCAGAGGGTGTGGCCATCCTTGCTGTAAAGGGCCACCGGGTTCTGAGGAGCAACCCGGTCCAGATCGTGGCGGGGGGGGAAAGAGGGATCGGGCCAGAGGTTCCTGTCCCAGCCGCCGCCCGTTATCCAGCGGCCAGGGGGAATGGAAGAGGCCTTTGCCGCCACCTTCTCAAGGACCTTCTCCTTTGAATCAAGGCCGTAAAGGTCCAGGCTGAAGAGGCGCATGGCGTATCCCAGGAGGTGGAAGTGCCCATCCACAAGCCCCGGGATGGCCGTGGCCCCCCTGAGGTCTACAGCCTCACCCCCGGGACGGAGGAGAGGGAGGATTTCCCGGTCCGGGCCCACTTTGAGGACTTTCCCCGCCCTCACGGCAATGGCTTGCCACGGCGATGGGCTAACCATATCGTAAATGCAGCCGTTGTATAGGACCAGGTCAGCCTGCATCCTACCTCCTCAGAGGCGGGATTTGAGAATTGAAAAGCATTTGGAGCAGAATCTGGCCGTCTTTACGTCGGTATCCCTCAGGGAATTGGAGAAATGCATCACGCAGAGATGGTCAGGGCAGTGAGCAAGCCCCCAGGTGTGGCCCAGCTCGTGCACTGCCTCCTTGAGGGACCGCTCCAGCAGGAGTTCCTCATCCTCCGGGAGGCCGTAGAAGCTCTGGTGCAGCCTGGCCAGGGATATGACTGCTTCCCTGCCGCCGAGCCTGGCCTGCCCGAAGACGAAATTCAACCCCCTCGTATACAGGTCCACCTCCGTAACCCCCAGGACCTTCAGCGCGCCCTCGGCTTCAAGCTTGCTCAGTTCATCCAGGAAGAGATCGGAAAGATGCTGGCGGCGGGTCGGGTTGTAGGCGAAGGCCGGTATGGGC
>DAOUCW010000044.1:0-12020 GCA_034431695.1 Anaerolineae bacterium
GTATCACCTGGCCCTCGCCACCCTCTACCTGGCTAAGGCCCCCAAATCCAACAGCGTTGGAGCTTACTTTGAAGCCCTCAGGGAGATTGAGGAGCACGGGGCCCAGGAAGTCCCCCTCCACCTCAGGGACCCCAGCCGCGACGCCTCAGCCCTGGGCCACGGAAAGGGTTACCTCTATCCCCACGCCTTCCCCGAACACTGGGTGCCCCAGCAATACCTGCCCGAAGGGGTAAAAGGCGGGTGGTTCAAGCCATCAATGCAAGGTTATGAAAAAATCATCGCTGAAAGGCTCAGGAGGTTAAAATGTTCAGAACAAAAATAGCTTTTTGCATTCTGCTCGCCCTCCTTTTGAGCGTTCCCCTGGCGGAAGCATCCCCGGCCCCCTCCCAGTCAACCTGGACCGGCCTTTATTTCAACAACCCTAACCTCTCAGGAACTCCAACCCTGATACGCCAGGACTCCCAGATAAACTTTGATTGGGGAACGGGCTCGCCAGATCCCTCAATCCCGGCCGACAACTTCTCGGTCCGGTGGTTCGCAGTGATCAACTTCACGGCCGGAAGGTATCGCTTCACGGTAACCGTTGACGACGGAGCCCGCCTCTGGGTTGATAATGACCTGCTCATTGATAGCTGGAAAGATCAGCCTGTTACCACCTACACTGCCGAGAAGGACCTCTCCGCCGGAAACCACGTCCTCGTTCTGGAATACTACGAGCACACCGGCTTCGCCGTCATCAGGCTCTCCTGGGAGGCAGTCACAGCCCCGGCCCCTGGAGTCTGGCTTGGGGAATACTTCAACAACAAAGATCTGGCCGGCTCCCCTGTCTTCACCCGCCAGGACCCCGCCGTGAACTTTGACTGGGGAACCGGCTCACCCGACCCCCGCATCCCGGCAGATGGCTTCTCGGTCCGCTGGACCGCCGACATCTATTTCAACCAGTCCGGCTCTTACACTTTCTACGTCCGCACCGATGACGGGGTGAGGGTATGGCTGGATTCGGCGCCTCTGATTGATGCCTGGTGGGACCAGCCAGCCACCCTCTACTCCACCACCCGCTACGTAACCAGAGGCACTCACAGGATCACCATCCACTACTACGAGAACACAGGTTTCGCCACCATAAAGTTCTGGTGGACCCCCGGCCCTGTTCCGCCCACCGAGGCCATCATCGTGGACGAACTCAGCCCCGGCTTCACCTGGGGAGGTCCCCTCAGAGGACGCCACAGCGCTTCCGTGGGCTACGGAGGGCACATTTACTGGACCCGCAATGCCACCTACAACCTGGAGAACTACGGGATATGGAGGCCATCCCTGCCCCGGCCGGGTTATTACGAAGTCTTCGCCTTCATCCCCCGGGAATACACCACCACCACGAGAGCCCGCTACCGGATCTTCCACAACGGACAGCGCCACGACAGAATCGTGAACCAGTCCCTCTACGCCGATAAGTGGGTCAGCCTCGGCACCTATTACTTCAACGCGCAGGGGAACGAGTTCGTCTTCCTCGGGGATAACACCGGCGAGCCTTACCTCAGCAGGCTGATTGCCTTTGATGCCATAAAATTTGTGCCCAAATGAGGAGGAAGAGCAATGAAAAGGCTGAGATGGTGGGATTACATCACCATTAACATTTACTGGCTCGGCCTAAACATAGCCTCCGGAAGCATCACACCGATAATCCTCCCCTTCCTTGTGGCCAAATTCGTCCCTCCTGAAGTCAAAGGCACTTACCTTGCTTACGTGAGGGTGGCGGGGCTGGCCGTGGCCATGATGATACAGCCCATGGCCGGACTCCTGAGCGACCGCAACACTTCCCGCTGGGGCAAGAGGAGGCCCTTCATTTTCGTGGGGACTATGCTGGACATCCTCTTCCTGGCCATAATCGCCATGGCCAGGGATTACTGGACCCTCTTCGCCGGAATCCTCCTCCTCCAGTTCTCCTCCAACATAGCCCACGGCGCCCTCCAGGGCCTGATCCCGGACCTGGTCCCCGAGGACCAGAGGGGGAGGGCCTCGGGGGTCAAAGCCATCATGGAGCTCCTCCCGATCCTCCTGGTGATAGTGGTTGGCCCAATGGTGGAGAAGGGATACCTCTGGGGAGCCATAGCTTTCATAATGATCTCCTTCCTGATAACCATGGCCATAACCGTGGTTTTCGTCCGCGAGGAACCCCTCAGGGAGAGGCCAACGGAACCCCTGGCCGAACCCATCCTCAGGCTCGTGGCCCTCACCGCCATTTTCGTGGCGATAACCCAGCTCTCCCAGCGCTTTGTGAGCTGGGTAGGAGGGCAGGTTGGCCCTGCGGGTATCGGGATCCTGCTCGGAGGGCTGGCAGGGCTGCTGGCTATGGCTGGCTCCATAATCATAGGAGTGTATTTCGCCGCCAGGATCGGCCTGGGCAGAGAGGCTGCATTCCACTCCGACTTCATCTGGTGGGTGATAAACCGCCTGCTCTTCCTGGCAGCGATCAACTCCATTCAGGGCTTCGCCCAGTATTTCCTGGCCGACGTCCTCAGGGTTGAGAATCCAGCCACCCTGACGGCCATCCTCATGGCTGTGGTCGCCGTTTTCCTCCTGCCTTCCGCCCTGGTTAGCGGGTGGCTTTCGGATCGGTTCGGGAGGTTCAGGCTCGTGCTGGCCTCCTGCCTCATCGGCGCGCTGGGGACTTTCCTCCTCCTCTTCTCACCCAATGTCCCGATGGTTATGCTCAGCGGTTGCATCATAGGGATCGGGGCCGGGATCTTCATGGCCACCAACTGGGCCCTCGGGACCGACATCGTTCCCCCGGATAAGGCAGGGCTCTTTCTGGGGATTTCAAACCTGGCAGGAGCAGGGGCCGGGATAGTGGGGGCTGGCATAGGTGGCCCCATGGCCGATTTCTTCAACCTGGCGAAACCCGGGCTCGGCTGGCTCGTAATCTACGCCCTCTACGGGGGCCTTCTGGTCCTGGCTGCCGTGACCCTCTTCCGGGTCAGGCCTCCGGCGGGCCGCAAGCCAGCTTGATCCCAGAGGGGGCCTGCTTTCCCACGGGGGCAGGCCCCCCTTCCAGTAAAGAAGAGATGCTTCCCTGGATCCTCTCAGCCCTTGCTTCAGTCCTCTTCCTGCTCCTTTCTCTCACCACTGGAGGGCCAGGCTTTCCCCTGGACGACGCCTGGATCCACCAGACCTACGCCCGGAACTTTGCCCTCCACGGCGAGTGGGCCTACGTTCCCGGCCATCCGAGCGCCGGCTCCACCTCCCCCCTCTGGTCCCTCCTGCTCGTCCCCCCTTACCTTCTGGGTTTTGATTACAGGGCGTGGACCTACGCTCTGGGGATAGCCCTTTCCGGAGCAACGGCCTGGGCAGCCGGAAAGGTGGTCGCCGGCTTCGGATGGGGCAGAAGGGAAGTTCTCCTGGCCTCCTGCTTCGTTGCTCTGGAATGGCACATGGTCTGGGCAGCGGTCTCCGGCATGGAGATAACCCTCTTCTCCTTCCTCTCCTTCCTCGCCATGGCCCTTTTCCTGCATGGGTGGCCTTTCAGTGGACGCTCCACCTTCAGGATGGCGGGGATGGGCCTCCTGCTGGGAGTCCTGTGCCTGGTCAGGCCAGAAGGTCTGCTCCTCGGAGGTCTTTTTCTCCCTGCCATCCTGCTCAGAAGCCCCAGAAAAGCCGCAGCTTTCGGAGCAGGGCTTGCCATCCCCCTGGCGAGTTACGGGGCTTTCAATTATTACCTCTCCGGAACCCCTTTCCCCAACACCTTCTACGCCAAAGCTGCCGAATACCGCGAACTCGTGGAGATGTTCCCCCTGCCCCTGCGTTTCCTCCGGGTCCTGTTTCCCACCGCCGTGGGAGCCCAGGTGATGCTGATCCCGGGCTTCCTGTGGAGCGCAGCAGAGGGATGGAGGTCGGAAAAAAGTCCTTTCAGGGCAATCCCGTTCCTCTGGTTCTTCCTCCTGCCCCTGGCCTATGCCGTCCGCCTTCCGGTTAACTACCAGCACGGTCGCTACGTCATGCCGGTGATTCCGGTGCTGGTGGCTCTGGGCGTGCCCGGGACCTTAGAGCTTGCCAGGAAAGCGCCAGCGCTTCTGACGAGAGTATGGCTCATCTCCACTTTCATCCTCCTGCTGGCTTTCCTCATCCTCGGGGCGAAAGCTTACGCCACCGATGTGGGCATAATTCAGTGCGAGATGGTAAAGGTTGCCGGCTGGCTCGCCCGGAACACCCCTCCCGGTTCCCTCCTTGCCGTCCACGATATAGGAGCCATAGGTTATTTTTCGGGCAGGGAAATACTGGACCTGGCAGGTCTGGTAAGCCCCGAGGTCATACCCTTCATCCGCGATGAAGGCAAACTCAGGGATTTCATCCTGAGCCGCGGCGCCGATTACCTGGTGACCTTCCCCTCCTGGTATCCAGACCTCGTGAAAGACCCTGCCTTTACCCCCGTTTACTCCACCGGCTGCGGCTTGACCATAAAAGCCGGCAGTGATAATATTACCGTGTATGCGGTCAGAAAGGCACCTCTCCAGAAACCTTCTGGTGCTTTCGGGCACGACGTTCATCATGTTGACCGGAGCCATGACCTGGTCCCCTCTTTTGCCCCTTTACCTCAGGGAACTGGGGGCGGGGGATGTCCAGGTCGGCCTCGCTTTTACTTTGATGACGGCAAGTTATGCAGCCACGCAGTTCCTGGGGGGGATCGTCGCCGACCGCTTCGGCAGGAAGATGGCGATCGTCCTCCCCACCTTTCTCTTCGTTCCCCTCTACGTGGCGCTGGCCTTTGCCTCCTCCTGGTATGAAGCTGTAGCGATCCTGGTGCTCACGAACGTAGCAGGTGCCATCCAGTGGCCCGGGTTCATCGCCTTCATAGCCGAATCTTCGTCCGAGGAGTCCACCGGGAGCGCTTTCGGGGCCTTTGAGTTTGCAGCAGGCCTGGGCTACGTAGCCGGCCCGGCCCTGGGAGCCTGGCTTGTGAATTATGTTGGCTACAGTTACCTCTTCCTCGGCACAGCCCTGGTCTCCGCCGTATGCGGCTCCCTGAGGCTTTTCCTGCTGGAAGAACCACCGAAGCCTGCAGAATCGGGGAAAGAGATGTCATGGAGAGAGCTCTTCCTGGGGCCCTTCATCCCGGCGCTTGTCGCTTCGGTGACCATAAACTGGCTCAACAACCTGACCATCTGGGGACCCTTCATCGCCCTGCACGCCAGGGACTGGTGGGGCTGGAGCGAGGCGGAAATAAACAGCGCTATGGCCATAGGCAGCATTGCCCTTTCTGGAGTTAGCCTGGTAGCTGGCAGGATAACCGATCGCTACGGGGACGCGCAGGTCCTGGTGGTGGGCTCACTGGCATTCCCTGCCCTCATGGTGCTCCTGGCTTACCTGAAGCCTTCCCTGCTCTTCTGGGTTGTGTTGCTTCTGCTCTTCGCTTTCTCTCAAGTAGCCTGGATAGCTTACAACGCTTTCATAGTTCACCAGGCCCCATCCGAATACCGCGGGAGTTTCCTGGGCATCGTGGGCACAATATCCGGCCTGGCAGGCTCAATCTCCCCGGGAGTCGGAGGAGTTCTCAGGAGAGAACTTGGTTCCTTCGCGCCTTTCTGGCTCGCCCTCATGTGCGGGGCAGCACTGGCGATCTCGGTCCTCCTGAGGAGAGAGGAACTGGATACGATCTACACCGTAGGCCATTCCAACCGCTCACTGGAAGAATTCATCGCCCTGCTCAGGGGCAATAAAATCGGGGCAGTAGCCGATGTCAGGCGTTTCCCCTACTCAAGGCTTAATCCGCAGTTCAACCGGGAAAACCTGGAGAAAGCTCTGAAGGCAGCAGGGATAGAATACGTCTGGCTTGGCAACGAACTTGGCGGTTATCGCACCGGGGGTTACGAAGAATACCTCAGAACTCAGGAGTTCCAGAAGGGTTTGGAGAAACTGGAATTTCTGGCTTACCACAAGCGCACGGCCGTCATGTGCGCGGAGAAGCTGTGGTTCCGCTGCCACCGCCGCTTCATAGCCGACGAGCTGGTGCAGAGGGGGTGGGAAGTCCTCCACCTTGTGGACCCGAATGTTCCCCCATCCCACCACAAGCTCAGGACCCGAGGATGACGGGGCAGGAGGAAAGCTTATCTTTCAGGTGCTCCGGGGCCTCTTCCGGGTTCACCCCTATTTTCTCGGCCAGGATGCAACAGAACCTCTTCTCTTCAAGGTTGTCATCGGCATCCTCAAAGCATATTTCCAGGGCCTTGATCTTTTCCCCCCGATTGAGAGCGGTGAACAAAGCGTTAGCCTTTGCCATCGCCAGCACCTCCTCGCCAAATTCTGGTTTGATTATATTAAAACAGACCAAACAAGTCAAGAATGTTCCTCGTTTCACAAGAATCCCCCCGGCTTCCGGCCCGGGGAACCAGGGCGTGTTTTGACCTGCCCCCGCTGGTGCTGCTATAATTGAAATGAACTCTCCGAAAGAGGAGGTGAGCTCAAAGTGTGGCTCTGGGACCCAGTTTACTTCATATTTGCTCTGCCGGCTCTGCTTCTGGCCCTTTACGCTCAGTTCAAAGTCCAGAGCGCTTACTCCCGTTACTCCAGGATCCGCAACCGCCTGGGGGTTGATGGGGTCAGCGCTGCCGAAATTCTCCTCAGGCACAATGGCTTATACAACGTGAACATTGAAAGGATTCCCGGCACCCTCACGGACCACTACGACCCCCGGACCAAGACCCTGCGGCTTTCGGCCGGTGTTGCCAGGATGCCTTCCGTGGCAGCCATAGGGATCGTAGCCCACGAGGTGGGGCACGCAACTCAGGATGCCGAAAATTACCTCCCCCTCAAACTCCGTTCGGGCCTTGTCCCCATGGTGAACCTCGGCTCCTGGCTCGGCCCGATCCTCTTCGTGGTCGGCTGGCTCCTCAATGCCTTTGACCTGGCAGCCATCGGCCTCATCCTCTTCTCCCTCGGCGCTGTCTTCGCCCTGATCACGCTCCCGGTGGAGTTGAACGCTTCAAAGCGCGCCCTCAGGATGCTTCAGGATACAGGGCTTGTTTCCCACGAGGATCTGAAAGGGGTCAAGAGCGTGCTCTCGGCTGCCGCTCTGACCTATGTGGCAGCGCTCGCCCAGGCTATCTCCACCATACTCTACTACGCATTTCTCCTTATGGGCATGAGGAGGGACGAATCATAGCCGAAAAGAGGGGCCTTCTGGATTCAGGATACGAGGAACTGGAAAAGCTCCTGGGGGAATGGGGGGAGCCCCACTACCGGGCAAGACAGCTCTGGGAGTGGGTCTATAAGCATCTTGCCGATGATTTCCAGCAGATGACGAACCTCCCCAAGGAGCTCCGCCAGCGCCTTGGGGAGGCTTTCAATTTGAGGGTGCTTGAGCCTCTGGAAACCCTTGAATCGGCCGACGGCTCCACCCGCAAAGTCCTCTTCAGGCTGCCGGACGGAGAAACCATTGAGAGCGTTTTCATGCTCTACGAAAGGCGGAGGACCGTCTGCCTATCAACCCAGGTTGGCTGCCCCATAGGCTGTCCGTTCTGCGCTACCGGCCGAAGTGGATTCCGGCGCAACCTTAAGGCCGGGGAGATAATAGCCCAGGTGCTGCACTTCGCCCGCGAGGCTAAGAAAACCCTGGGCGATTCCTCAAAACCTGTAACCAATGTGGTTTTCATGGGCATGGGGGAGCCTCTCCTCAACTACGATGCTACCATCAAAGCCATAAGGATCCTGAACGACCAGAGGGGTTTCAACCTGGGGGCGAGGCGGTTCACCATCTCAACGGTTGGGATAGTGCCGGGGATAAGGAGGCTGGCAGAAGAAGGGCTCCAGGTGGAGCTGGCAGTCTCCCTGCATGCCCCCAACGATGAAATAAGGGACAGGCTGGTGCCGGTAAACAAGGGCTACCCCATAAGGAGGCTTCTCGTCGCCTGTCAGGAATTCATTGAGAAGACAAAGAGGCGCATAACCTTTGAATACGTGCTCATAAATGGGGTGAACGACAGCATAAGCCATGCCCGCGAGCTGGCCTCCCTCCTCAGAGGCATGCTCTGTCACGTAAACCTGATACCCATGAACCCATTTCCCGGTGCATCTATGGAACCACCTCCGAGGCGACGTGTCCTGGCTTTTGAAGAGGAACTCAGACGCCAGGGCTTATCCGTAACTCTGCGGACAAGCAAAGGTGTGGATATCCAGGCTGGCTGCGGTCAGCTCAGGCTCAGAGCTCTGGGCAAGAACTCCGGTTGACCATGGGCAAGCGCGTGAAGATCGCCCCCTCCATACTTTCGGCCGATTTCACCCGCCTCGGTGAACAGATCAAAGAGGCCGAGGCAGCAGGAGCCGATTACATCCACATTGACGTCATGGATGGTCACTTCGTCCCCAATATAACCGTCGGCCCCCTGGTGGTCAGAGCCATAAGGCGCATCACATCCCTGCCCCTGGATGTCCACCTCATGGTGGAAAAGCCGGAGCTATTTGTTGAGGAATTTTCCAGGGCCGGGGCGGACATAGTGACGGTGCACTGGGAAGCCTGCCCCCACATCCACAGGGTCCTCTGGAAGATACGGGAGATGGGCAAGAGAGCGGGGGTCTCCATAAATCCCGCCACCCCGGTCTGGGTTCTGGAAGAAGTCGTCAGGGAAGTAGACCTCATACTGGTTATGACCGTGAACCCGGGCTTCGGAGGGCAGAAGCTGATCCCCGGCGTCCTGTCCAAGCTGGAGAAGCTCACGGATATGCTCAGGAGGGAAAACCTGAGCCCCGAAATAGAGGTTGATGGTGGTATAAACGAAGAGACAGCCCCCATGGCTATCCGGGCAGGAGCGGATGTTCTTGTAGCGGGGGCTGCCGTCTTCGAATCGCCTTTCGGCGTGGGAGAGGCAATCCGGAGGATAAGAGCTGCCGCCCTGGCGGCGCAGCCTTAGGTTTTGTTCATGGCTTTGAGGCACTTGGTGCAGATGTAAATGCGCCTCTTGCGGCCGCCCTCGTAAATGGTCTTGCGCTGGATGTTAGGAAGCCACTTCCTCTTGGTAGCATGTTTGGAGTGGCTCACGTTGTGCCCGAACTGAACACCCTTACCGCATACCTCGCAAACCGCCACTTCTTCCCCCTCCTTTCCGAATTTGCAGCCAATAATACCACAGAGAGCGGGAAAAGGCAAACTTTCTCTATCGCTCCCGGAGCCTGCGCAGCACCTCTTCCAGCTCAGGTGGCAGAGGGGCTTTGAAGGTCACCTCTTCCCCGGTAGCCGGATGTTTGAAAGTGAGGGAATAAGCGTGGAGGAAAGGACGGTTGAGTCCCGGAATTGAGGGGCCGCGGCCGTAGACCTTATCGCCGGCTATGGGATGGCCTTTGTGGGAGAAATGAACCCTTATCTGATGGGTCCGGCCGGTTATCGGGTGGACCTCAAGGAAAGTGTAGCCGGGTAAGTATTCAATGACCGCGTATTCCGTCACAGCTTCGCGCCCCCCCGACACCACGGCCATTTTCTTGCGGTGTCTGGGATCCCGGCCGATGGGGGCTTCTATCCTGCCCCTCGGGGGACGCACTTCCCCCTTCACCAGGGCCAGGTAAACTTTGCGGACCTGGCGCTCCTTGAACTGCCTCTGGAGCTCAATTTTCGTCTTCTCATCCCGCGCCACAACAATCAGCCCCGAAGTGTCCTTATCCAGGCGGTGCACTACCCCGAGCCTCGTCCGATCCTCAAGCCCTCTCAGCTCCGGCCAGCGCGCCAGGATGGCATTGACAAGGGTATCGGATTGGTGGCCGGGAGCGGGATGCACCACAAGGCCAGCCGGTTTGTTGATGACGATGAGCCATTTATCTTCGTAGACAACATCCAGGGGGATCGGGAACGGCTCGGGCTCAAGGGGTGGAGGCGGGGGCACATTGACGATTATGTGCTCGCCACCCCTGAGCCTGTAACTGGCCTTCGTGGGGTTCCCATCCACCAGCACGAGGCCCTCGCGGATCAACTCCTGAATGACGGAGCGGGAAAGGTCCCTGAGCTTTTCCGCGAGGAATTTATCAAGCCTTGTGGATCTCGCCTCCGCTTCCGCCGTGAGCTCAACCCTCATTCGAGGAGACCTTCGGGAAGCCTGACGACCATCTTCCCGGCTTCAAGGTCAATTTTGAGGACTACATCGTCCAGGGCGGGGATGAGGACTTCTCCCCGGGGGCCTTCCACCACGTAAACATCGTTGGCCCCGGTGTAGATTATTTCCTTCACGCGGCCGAGGAGATCGCCTTCCTCGGTCCAGACCTCAAGGCCGATGATCTCAAACTCGTAGTATTCCCCTTCCGCCAGGGGCATGAGTTCTTCCAGGGGTATCTGGAGGAGCTGTCCCCTGAGGGCCGAAGCTTCAGCCCGGCTTTCGCATCCCTCAAGCTTGAGGATAGCATGACCTTTGAAGAGCCTTGCCCCTTCAACCCTGAGCGGACGGGCTGTCTGGCCGATGTAGACCCTTTCCAGGGAAGCAAAACGCTCGGGGAAATCGGTGAGGATTTCTACCTTCAGTTCCCCTCTGTCGCCCCAGGGTTCAAGGATCTTACCGATAGCTACAAACTTCGGATAACCTTCTTTAAAGGAAACCCTTCGGCCCGGGTGGGGAGTTCTGGCCTTCTTTCCCATAGACTCAAGGACAAATCCCGCATCCGGACCTGCCAGAAGGAGGTGGAGGGTAGGAGTCCGGATGAGGCTGCGGTGAAGGGCTGTTATACGAGTTCAAGCACGACCCTCTTGCCCTGTCGGACGGCCATCACCCTGAGGATGGTGCGCATGGAGTTGATGATGCGGCCGTTGCGGCCGATGATCCTCCCCACGTCTTCGGGGGCTACGTGGAGTTCAAGGATGGTGGAGTTGGGACCGGAAACCTCTTCCACTCGGACCTTGGAAGGATCGTCCACGATCGCCTTGGCGATGTATTCAACGAGCTCACGCATGGATATGTTGTGTTCAGGTCTCTCCGCTGCCATGGTAGAACCCCCTCCTGACGAGTTTAAAGATTTTAACCCCACCCGGGACCGCTGGGTTCACTTACGCTTTTGATTTCCTGAACTTCTCCATTATCCCGGCCTTTTCAAAGAGCCGGAGGACAGCCTCAGTGGGCTGAGCTCCCACCCCAAGCCAATAAAGAGCCCTCTCTTCATCTATCTGAATTGTATCGGGCTCGGTGCGAGGGTTGTAGAAGCCGATGCTTTCAATGTATTTGCCATCCCTCGGCGCCCTCGAATCGCACACAACGATCCTGTAGCTTGGCTGCTTCTTCATCCCCATCCTTCTGAGCCTTATTTTGACCAACTTCAACCTCCTTTATGTCAGGAATCTCAGGAAGCCGGGAAGCCGGCCCTTTTTCATCTCCTTCATCATCCTCTGAACCTGGCGGAACTGAGCCAGGAGTTCATTCACTTCCTGCACCGTAGTGCCCGACCCCCTGGCTATGCGCCTCTTGCGGCTGGCATTTATGATCTCCGGATGCCGGCGCTCTTCCGGGGTCATGGAATTTATGATGGCCTCCACCCTCTTGAGCTGGCGATCCGTAAGCTCAAAGGGTATCTCCCTGGCTAAGCTGGAAAAACCAGGCAGAAGTTCCAGAAGCTGGCTCAGGGGACCGAGCTTCTTCAGCTCCCTTATCTGGACGAGGAAATCTTCCAGGGTGAACTCGCCCTGAAGGATTTTCTCGCTGGCCTTCAGGGCCTTTTCCTGGTCAATGGCCTCCTGAGCTTTCTCTATCAGGGTGAGGACATCGCCCATCCCCAAGATGCGGGAGGCAAGCCTGTCGGGGTGGAATTCCTCAAGGGCGTTGAGCTTCTCTCCCACCCCGATGAATTTTATCGGAACCCCGGTAACGGCCCTTATGGAGATAGCCGCACCACCCCGGGCATCTCCATCCATTTTCGTCAGGATCAGGCCTGTCAGGCCCACCCGGCTGTGGAACTCCTGGGCCACCCTCACTGCATCCTGGCCCGTCATGGCATCGGCCACCAGGATCACCTCGGACGGGGAGGTGGCCTTCTTTATCTCCTCAAGCTCCTTCATCCGTTCGTCG
>DAOUCW010000045.1:0-10979 GCA_034431695.1 Anaerolineae bacterium
GGAGAGGGGAGAGGAGTGTCCGCCATCAGGCGGACGGGGGGAGGGGTGAGGTCTCTCCACCACCGTTATCCAGATGGCGTCCTCGGCAAGCCAGATGGTCTTATCCCCACCCCAGACCTGAAAGAGGGCACGCTCATCCCACTGGCCGGCATTCTGGATGAACATCACAAAGCCACCGTAATTGGGCTCATCCTGGGCTCTCTCTTCCCCGGAAGTGCCGGGGATGAGGGAAAGCATGAGGAAAACGAGCGCAATAAGGCTTAAAGCTTTCTGCTTCCCCATATCCTTCCTCCTTCTCGCCGGCTCCAGAGGCGAGGGGGGTGGCTTCATTGATGGGAAAGCCAAAGGAGGTTAAAGGGTCAGGCCGGAATTAAAGCAGGGGAAAAGGAGAAACCTGCAGGAGCGCCAAATCCTTATGGAAGTTAAAGCCTTCAGAACCTCTTTCTCCATGCCCCTCTTAAACCCTTTGGAGCACGACAGAAACTTATCTTTTGGACTTTTAGCCTAACCTGAAGGGATCTGGCATAAATATTATACCACAAAAAACCATCACCCGCAAGTTCATCACCCATACCCATCCTTGTTTGTTTAAATGGCCCTTTTCCCGGTTGATTCCCATACCATTCCGATAATAAATTCCGCTGCTCGCCATTCTGAGCAGTGGGAATCCCGCGATAGTTTGCGCACCCCCTGCAATCGTCGGAGGTGCCTCCTCTGGCATCCCGGATGGGGGCAAAATGAAGAGCAATCGCATGGTCATTCCCCTGAAATCGTTGCCCTCTCGTAGAGCGCTCACGTGCAGGGGGAGGTTCTTTTTGGCAAATGCGGCCCCAGGTTCTATAATTAGCCCAGCCCTGATTGGGAAGGAAAAAGGCGATGGATTACCGGGTGGAAGCCGGGTTGTGGGTGGCTCTATCGCTGGGGCTTTACGGGCTGTGGACTTTTTATCTCGCCCGGCTCTGGGAGGCCAGGAAGCCTCAGAGGCTCTGGGCAGATGCCCTTGAGGAGTTAGCCTGCGGGCTCTATTTTCTCGGCATACCAGCCCTCGCCCTCGTCAGAGGGACCATCCTGCCTCGCTTCATGGGGTTCACTCACCTGGACTGGATCGGGAGTGCTGGCCCTTCAATCCGGGCTGCCCTTTTCTTCGCTCTGCTGCTGCTGGCAATAAGGTTCATCCGCGGCCGCGCCGAAGCCCGGAACCCGGGGGTGAGTTCGGTCCCGGATAACCTGAAGCAGGCCCTCTACTTTCAGATGCACTGGGCTTTCTACCGCGCTTTCGCCATACCCCTGCTGGGCCTCCAGGCGGGCGTCCTGGCCGGATGGGCTATTTCTCTCGTTGAAGGGGTGCTGTTTTCCCTGGGCGAGCGGCTGAAAGGGGCTTCGTTCGGGAGCGAAGCGCTCTGGACCCCTGCGGCGCACTCCGCCCTTTTCCGCCTCGGTTTCGCAGCCGTGGCGACGGGTGTGGTGTTCCTCTTCTCGCGCAACTTTTTCTACTGCCTGGCCCTGCACTGGCTCCTGAGCGAGATGATGGGGAGGCTTGAGGTGTGATTTCGTTCGTCATAGTGTTCGGGACCGCTTTCCTCACTTCCCTCATCCTGACACCCCTCACCGTTCCCCTGGGTTTCAGGTGGGGCGCTGTGGATGTTCCAGGCGGGAGGAAGGCCCACAGGGAGGTCAAATCAAGGCTGGGAGGCATCGCCCTCTTCGTCTCCTTCACCCTCGCAGTGGCCCTGACTCTGATATTGCCCCCTTCCCTCCTCCCCCCACGCAACGACCCCAAGGAGCTGACCAGGCTCACCGGGGTTATGCTTGGCTCCTTCTTCATCTTCATTGTGGGCCTGCTGGACGATAAATTTGACCTCAGGCCGCCCTTCCAGCTCCTGAGCCAGGTTGCAGTTTCCCTGATAGCCATCGCTTTCCTCGTCTTCATTGAGAGGGTGATGAACCCGTTCACCAACAGGCTGGTTATTTTCCCCTTCCCCCTGGTGGTGGCCTTCACCATCTTCTGGATTTCGGGGATGATAAACACGGTCAATTTCCTGGATGGGCTTGACGGGCTCGCCGCGGGGGTGGGCGCCATCACTTCGGCCGTCCTGGCCCTGCACATGTGGAGGGAAGGACAACTGAGCGTGGTTCCTTTGCCCCTGGCCCTTCTGGGCTCAACCCTGGGCTTCCTCCCATACAACTTTCACCCGGCCAGGGTCTTCATGGGGAGCTGCGGGGCTTTCTTCCTGGGCTATGCCCTGGGCACCCTCTCCATCGTGGCCGGGGCCAAGGTTGCCACCATCCTCCTGGTGATGGGAGTGCCCATTGTGGACGTGGCCTGGATAATCTTCCAGCGGACCCGCTCCAGAAGCTCCATCTTCCAGGCCGACAGGCGTCACCTCCACCACCGCCTGCACGACCTGGGCCTATCCCAGAGGCAGATCGTCCTGGCCTACTACGGCGTGAGCATCTTTTTCGGCATCCTGGTTTTCCTGCTCCCCTCAAGGCTATACAAGCTCCTGGCCATCCTCCTGCTCTGGGCCATGACCTCGGTCCTTTTCTGGTTCCTTTCCCTCAAGGGGGAGAGGAGATGAAAGCCGGGTTCGTGGTTATGGTCGCGGAGAAAGGACGGGGCAGGATAAGTCAGCTCCTTTCCAGGGCCCGCCTGGCCTCTGCGCTGGATGCCGTGGATAAAGCTCTCCTGGCCGGCTGTTTTGATCCGGTAATCGTGGCGACGAACTGGCCCGAGGCGGCGGAGGCGTTCCGGGATATGGGGGTCACGGTGGATGTGGACCGGGAAGACTTTCACTTCGGGAGGAGATTGCTGGAGCTTGTGGACCGCTACAGGCTCGGGAAAGTCTTCTACACCGGGGCTGCTTCCATGCCGCTGCTCACCCCGGCCTTTCTGTCCCGGATAGCCCTGGCTCTGGAGGAGGAAGGGGTCGTGGTGGCTAACAACCTCTTCTCCAGCGACTGGGTGGGCTTTTCCCCTGCCGAAGCTCTGCGGAAGATCACTCCACCTTCTTCCGACAACGACCTGGCTTTCCGGCTCTGGGACGAGGCGGGCCTCAAGCCCTTGATCCCACCCCCATCCACCGCCACGGTCTACGACATAGACACGCCATCGGACCTGATCGTCCTCAAGGCTTACCCTGGCTTTGAGGGGAGGCTCGCTTCCATGCTGGAGGAGATGCCCCTTGATGCGGGGCCGGTGTGGGAGATCGTGAAGGTTCTGAAGGATGAGAACGCTTTCATCTTAGCGGCGGGGCGGGTTCCGAGTTATGCCTGGGAGAAGCTTGAGAGGGAAACCCTCTGCCGGACGAGGGTCATCAGCGAGGAGCGGGGGATGCGCTCCAGCGGGAGGTTGAGCAGGGGAGAGGTGCGTTCTGTCCTGGGTTACCTGGTGGATGCCCTCGGGCCGGAGGATTTCTTCCGTAAGGTGGCGGAGATGGCCCAGGCCGCCATCCTTGACACGAGGGTCCTGATGGCCCACTGGCGGATATGGCCGCCGGAAGAGGAGAGGTTCGCCTCCGATTTATTGCTCCCGGAAGAGGTAAAGGATCCGAAGCTGAAGGAGTTCACGAAGGCCGCCAGGGAAGCCCCGATCCCGATCCTGCTGGGCGGGCATTCCCTGGTTTGCGGCGGGATCATGGCCCTGGTGGATATAGCCCGCGCTCATGGGCTCAGGGGGAGGAGGACGGAGTCTCTGCCATCCGGAGTGGGCAACCTCGGCATCCCATCCTCTGATGGGTCGTAAAGCCCAACTTCAAGGATCAGGCGGGTGGAACCCAATCCGGGGGGCAACACAATTTCGTGGGCGTCCAGTATGAATTCTCCCGGCAACCAGGAGCTGGTCGGGGCATTGCCTCCATCGGGAGGGGAATCGTGCCCGGCCAGGTAACGGCCATCCGGGTCCAGGATGTGGGTGAAGACGGTGTAGGATTCCGCAATCCGCTCCCGGCAATGCCACAGCAGGGTAACCTTAACCCTGCCTTCCCCCCACGAAACCTCGTATCCCTTCAGGACTATTCCCTGCCCGAAGGAGATTTCCAGGGGATTGGAAATGGCCGGGGGCGAGAAGAGGCGTGCCCTCCCCCTCACGAAGATTTCCCCCAGGATAGTCCCATCCCCTGCGGCCAGCCTGTATCTCCCGGGTGGGAGGTCGGGTGGTATCGGCAGCTCAGTCCATTCCCACCACGCTTCTCCTTCCCTCTCAGTCCTGTTCGCCGGAGTTATCTCCCACCCCGCCGCTGGATGGCCATCTCCGTCCACAAGGGACAACCTGATGGACTCAGGAGGGCCGGGCTTGAGGGTTTCCCAGAAGGTTTTGATGACTATTGGCTGCCCGGGAGCGAGCTCCGGTGGTATGCCTCCGTGACCGAGGAAAGCTATGCTCCCCAGCTCAATCCTGAGAGGATTGGGGATCTTGAGGTCGGCCGCCGATGGAGCTTCGGGCGGCCTTACGATCTCAATTTCCCCCAGCCTGAGTTCGGTCCCTGCCGGATTGCCCGCTTCATCCAGCAGGTGGAGGCGTTTCCCGGAGCTTTCGCCATAGACGGCGATGGAAACCGTGTAGCGGCCGGGAGGTGTGCCGGGCGGTATCGGAATTGAGAGGAAGACCCAGGCCCGGTTGAGATCTCCCCAGAAGGAGGTTTTGAGGTGGCGGTCGTTCAGGAGCCAGCGGTCATCCTGGCTGAGGAGCAGGCCCCTGGAATCCCGGATGTAGCCAGCCACTTTTAAGTTCTCGCTGGTGGGGCGGATGAGGTGCCAGCGGAGGGCAACCCATACCCTGTGCCCCGGTGCCACCACGGAGGAATCGGGCGAGAGGGAGACGGGCTCCGGATCGCGGCCACCCCAATCGGCCTGTTCCAGGACGAGGCCATCGCCGAACCTGGCTCCAACTTCCTCGGGGGAGGGGGCGAGGGAGAAGGGGATCTTCCCCGCCGGCAGGCGGTATTTCCAGACCGTGTAACCTGTGAAGGAGGCCTCTTCAAGGAGTTCGCCGTGCTTTTCCAGCAACATCCTGACGATCCCTCTGGGATCGGCATCGGATTTGAACCAGTGGACCAGGATGGCGTGCTCTTTCCCCCCGGTTATTTCCGAAAGGGTTTCAGGGAGCGTGTAGGGGTCGGCAAAGAGGTAGTAAGCGCGGGCGAAACCTTTCTGGTCGGGCCGAAATCCCGGCCAGTAGAGGTTGAGGGGGAACGGGGCATCGGTTATTATGACATCGGCCGGGGAAGTGTGGGAGTAGAGGTAGGAAACGAGCGCACGCGAGTCCTCAGGGGTGAAGGATGGGTTACGCATTTCCCTGTATAGGCCGAAGGAGAACAGGCCTGCCACCGCGAGGCCGATGGCCCAGCGCGTCTTCCCCCTTCCCAGGGCCGCGGCTCCGGCCAGGAGATAGAGGGCCGGTGAAATACCGGCTATGTAGCGGGGTTCAAAAGCCCCTCCCTTTCGGAAAAACGAAGCGTAGTAGAGGGCAGCCGGTATTATGAGCCAGGTGAGCAGGAAGAAGGCCTGTTCCCTCAAGCCCGAGAGCACGAGGGCCAGGGTGCCGAGGAGGGAGAGGGCCCCGATGATCGCCGGAATAACCCCCAGGGAAGCCAGGAGACCTTCGGTGAAGGAGGAGAGGGGCGGGATCGTGAGGTTGGGGTTGGCATAGCCCAGGGTCTGCTGGAGAGCTCTGGGGATCTGAGGCGAGAAGACAGCCAGCGCCAGGAGGAAGGCAAAACCTGCCAGCAGGAGGCCCCTTAGCTTTCTCCTCAGGGCCCACAGGATCAGGAAAACAGCCCAGCCTGCAAGTATCCAGAAGGCTGAGTAGTGGGTCAGGAGGCTCAGGGCAGCAATGACCCCGAAAGCGCCGAACTGCCAGGCCTTCTCCTCCCTTGTTCCTTTCCAGAGCGCTATTCCGGAAGCCAGGAGGAAAGCTAACATTGCGGTATACATCCTGATCTGCCGGGCCTCAAAGGTCCAGAAAGGGGCCAGGGAGAAAGCGACGGTGGCCACCAGAGCGAGAGCCTGCCCCCCGAGTTCCACCCCAAGCCTGTAGCACAAGGGAAGGCTCAAAACCCCGAAGAAGAGCGAGAGGAAGCGGAGGAAGAAGGCGAAGGGCTGGTCATCGGGCATTCCGCTTTCGTCCAGCGTTATGGCGGTGCAGGGGGAATGCCACCCGCCCAGGCGCATCCACAGGTGGAGGAGGAAGAAGTAGAGCGGAGGATGTATGTCCAGTTCGCCCGAGGCCGGGATCTCCCTGAGAGGTCTTGAAGCCACCACAATGTTGCGGGCTTCGTCCCACCATATGGCCTGGGATGAGAGGCCGTGGAGGCGCAGAGCAAAGCCTGCGAGGATGATGACGATGGCGAGCCATCTGGCCTTTGATTTCATTCTCATTCACCCCGAGCTTGATTCAGGGAAGGTGCGGCTTTTCCCCCAAATTATAACCGGTGTCCTGCTCAGAGCAACTTCGGAGCTTGAAATGGAATTGCCTTTTTCTCCTCTCAGGGCTATAATTTACCGGGAAAGCCTTCCAGAAGGAGGGAGGGGATGTCCGGTCACTCTAAATGGGCTAACATAAAATACCGCAAAGCCACTCAGGATGCCAAGAGGGGCCAGCTCTTCACCAAGCTGGGAAGGGAGATTGAAATAGCCGCAAGGGAGGGAGGCCCAGACCCCGAAACCAACTTCAAGTTGCGCCTGGCAATTGAAAGGGCCAAGAAGGCCAACATGCCCAAGGAGAACATTGAAAGGGCCATAAGGAGAGGGGCGGGGCTGGAAAAAGGCTACACCCTTGAAGAGTTCTTCTTGGAAGGTTACGGCCCCCAGGGTGTGGCGATGATGGTGCACGTCCTGACCGATAACCGGAACAGGGCTGTGGCCGAAGTCCGCCGCGTTTTCACCAGGCATGGAGGAAACCTCGGGGAGAGCGGATGCGTTTCCTGGCTCTTCGAGCCCAAAGGTTACATAACCATCTCCACCAACGATGCGGACCCCGAGGAGATAGCCATGATGGCCATAGACGCGGGCGCGGAGGACGTCCAGATCGGGGATGAGCAGGTGGAAATTTACACCAGGGTGGAAGATTTCCAGTGGGTAAAGGAAGCTCTGGAGAAACAGGGCCTTAAGGTGGAAACAGCCCAGATCTCCCTGATCCCCAAGAGCAAGGTAACCCTTGATGAGAAGGGCACTTTCCAGAACATGCACCTCATAGAAGCCCTTGAAGAGCTGGACGATGTGACCCAGGTCTACACCAACCTCGAGCTTACCGTGGAAATGGTGGACAAGTTCGTGGCAGGGCAGGCAGCGTGAGAGTTTTAGGGATTGACCCCGGGCTGGCCCTAACCGGCTACGGCCTTGTGGAGGGCAATGGCTCCCTCACCCTTCTGGAAATGGGGAGCATCACCACCCCTTCAACTCTGCCCCTACCCGAGAGGCTGAAGATCCTCCACAGGGAGCTCTCTGCCCTCCTGCAGAGGCTCCGGCCGGATGCAGTGGCGGTGGAAGAGCTTTTCTTCGGTAAGAACATCCGGACTGCCATCGCCGTGGGGCAGGCGAGAGGAGTTGCCATCTTGGCAGTAGCGCAGGCCGGAATCCCCCTCCACGAATACACCCCCCTTCAGGTTAAAGAAGCCCTCACCGGATACGGCCGGGCCGATAAGCAGCAGATCCAGAGGATGGTCTGCTTCCTCCTGGGCCTTTCCTCCCCTCCCCAACCCGATGACGTGGCTGATGCGGTAGCGGTGGCTATATGCCACCTGCACCATTCCAAACTCTCAGCCCTTATATGAGGCGGGCATGATCTCAAGCATTCGGGGGATAGTGGAGAAGGCGGGCAAGAATTTCCTGATAGTGAAGGTCGGGGACGTGAGCTTTAAAGTGCTCGTCCCAACCTACATCCTCGACGGGAGCCTTCAGCCCGGCGACTCAATAACGCTTTTCACCTCCCTTTACTTCAAGGAAGAAGAGCTTTCCCTCTATGGCTTCACCAGCGAGGAGGAAAGGGATTTCTTTGAACTCCTGATGACCACTCCCGGGGTTGGGCCCAGGGTTGCCCTGGCCCTTCTTTCCCACCTTTCCCCGGCTGCCCTGCGGGAAGCGATCGCCCTCGAGCAGGAGACCGTTCTGACCAGAGTGCCTGGCATCGGGCCGAAGACGGCTAAGAGCATAATTTTCCACCTCAAGGACAAAATCAAAGCCGAAATCCCGGCACCGGTGCCTTCCGCCATCACCAAAGCCGATGAGGAAGTGATCGCAGCCCTCATTTCCCTCGGCTACAGCCTTGTGGAAGCCCAGCGAGCCGTCCAGTCCGTCCCCAGGGAAGTCACCCAGGTGGAGGAACGCCTCAGGCTTGCCCTGGCCTACTTCGCTTCCAGGAGTTAGAGCTATGCCGTTGCTTTCCGCCCTCATCGCCGCTGTCAGCTGGTCATGCCTTGTCCTCCTGGTCAATCTCGCCTGGCCCACTCCTCTCACTTTTCAGCTCTTCCTCTTCCTGCTCTTCATGGCCGTTTTCTCCACCGTCACCCCGTTATACTACCTCCTCAGCCTGCGATTCCCTTCCATCCAGAAGAGGCGGGGCCTCTGGCCGCCCGTGAGGAGGGGGTTCTTCACTGCTTCCCTGCTCCTGACCTTCGCCCTCCTCAGGGCCCTGATGTCCCTGACACTGGTGGTGGCTGTGCTCCTTGCGAGCGCTCTCCTGATCCTTGAGCTTTACTTTTCAATTTTTGTGGATTGAATCCCCGGAGGAGGCGAGAGCCATGAAGATGGACAAAATAGCCCAGATGATGGAAAAAGTAGGCATACCCGGCCGCGATGCTTACGATTTGCCCACCAGCACCAAGCGCTTCCCCGACGGAGCCTGGTATAGGATGGAGATTTCCGGGGTTGAACGGCCTCAGGTTCTGGAGGCCCTGGTGGACGAAGCCCAAAAGCGCAATATCCCGATCCACCGCCTCATCTCCACCGTCATGGGAGCCACTCTCCTTGATAGGGAAGAACTGCGCACCTTCGCACGCCTCGCCGCAGAAGCTAAGATGGAGGTCATAATAACCCCGGGGCCTCGTTCGGGCTGGGATGTGGGCCGGCAGTTAGCAACCCCCGAAGGCGCCCTCTCGGGCATCCGCTACAGGGGTTCAGACCAGCTCCGCTACGTCCTGGCCGATATCATGCGCTGCATTGAGATCGGCTTCAGGGGCTTCCTGGTGGTGGACGAGGGCCTTCTCTGGCTCCTCAACGAACTCAAGAAGACCGGAGATATCCCCCAGGACGTGACCTTCAAGGTCAGCATTTTCGCCGGACACGCCTCAGCCGCCGGCGGTAAGGTCCTGCAGATGCTGGGAGCTGGGACCTTCAACCCGCTGGGAGACCTGTCCCTCCCCCAGCTGGCCTCCATCCGCAAGGCAATAGATATACCCATGGACCTGCACATCTACCTATCCGATTCCTTCGGTGGGTTCAACCGCTTCTACGATGGACCGGAGATGGCAAGGGTATGCGCTCCGTGCTACTTCAAGATTGAACCCGGGACAACCCTGGCTGCAGGGCCGGGAGCGTGGTATAAGCCGTGGACAAGCACGGAATTCCTGGCCCAGATGGCCCGCGAGAAAGTCAAATACGCCCAGATAATCCACGAGATAATCCAGGAGAACTTCCCCGAGGCCAAGCTCTCGGACTGGGGACCTGCAGACCTGGCCATTCCCAAAGTTTAAGCGGGCTCTGGCCAGAGGCTGCCCACCGTTTCATCCGTTGCCAGGGAGTAAAGGGAAAGGCTCATGCAGGACAGGGCTTTCAGATCGCTCATCATCCTTTTGTCGGTGATCGCCGCGATATACCTCCTGGAGAGGCTTTGGTCTATCCTGAGCTGGCTCAAGGATGTTTTGGTCATGCTGGCCTTCGCCTGGATGATAACCTTCATCCTGGACCCCATCGTGAGCGCCATTGCCTCCGCTTCCCTGACGGTGAAAAAGCCCCGCTTCCTGAAAGCTTCTTCTTCCCCCGGATACTTCAACCTGAGAATTTCTTACACGGTTGCGGTCGTCATCGTCTACCTGGTCCTGATAAGCCTTGTGGTTGCCGGGGGCACCCTCCTGCTGCCCTCTGCGATCCAGCAATCAATCCAGCTGGCCGCCAGGTTCCCCGATTACCTGAAGCGGACCCCTGAGCTGGTGGCTTACCTTCAGGGCTTCCTGGACAGGTTCAACATAGGCCTGGACCTTTACTCCCTGGCCCGTTCTCCCGATTTGCTCCGTTGGAGCCAGAACTTGGGGGCTATCCTGATAAACTGGGCACTGGACGCGGCGGGCAAGGTGGCTGCATTCGTCGCTCAAGCGTTTCTGGTCTTCATCCTGAGCTTCTACCTGATGCTGGAACAGAGGAAGCTGGCCGGTCTGATCCGCGAGATAATCCCTTCCGAATTTCACGATGAACTCAGTTTCATTTCCGATGCACTCCAGAAGACCTTCGGCGCTTATGTGCGGGGGGAGAGCGTGGTGGCCATCCTGTATGGCCTCGGGGTGATCCTGGTGATGGAACTGGCAAACCTGAGTTTTGCGCTGCCCGTGGGGCTTTTCTGCGGCATCATAACCCTTGTCCCTTACATTGGCGACCCGATAGCGATGTTTCTTCCTGCTCTGCTGGCTCTCTTCCAGCGCCCCGGAGTTGCCCTTTGGGTCCTCATACCCCTGGCGATCTACCAGCAAATTCTCGTCCGCATCATCCTGCCCAAGATAATAAGCGAAGCCACGGGCATGCCGGCAATCTTAGTGATCCTGAGCATACTGATTGGGGTCAAGGCCATGGGCTTTCTGGGCTTCATATTTGCCATCCCGCTGGCCGGGTTGCTCTATGCCCTTGGCTTTTACTTCCTGAGAAAATACAGGCAATAGAAGGCTACGGAAACCAGGAGCAAAAGCTTTTCCGGCAAGATGGTATTCAGGGTGACGCCCCGTCTTGCCCCCGGAAGGGAGAAAAGCAGCTTAATCCGTTCGTAAAAACTGGCCCGA
>DAOUCW010000046.1:0-4113 GCA_034431695.1 Anaerolineae bacterium
ACCCACCTCCCCCAGCTCGCTGCCTATGGCGACGCCCACTTCCGGGTGGAGAAGGTGGAAGTGAACCAGCGCACAGTGACGAGGGTGAAGGAATTGCAGGGAGAAGCGAGGGTGGAAGAACTTGCCCTGATGTTGGGGACTTCAACCCCGTTCGCCCACCAGAGTGCGGAGGAAATGCTCCGCCGGATAGAGGCCTACAAGGCCTCCCTTCAGACCACCTGATAGCCCTCTTCCCTGAGGATGTCCCTCAGGAGGCGAGCCGTATCAACAGCCTGCCCCCGCCAGTGATTGTTGGCGAAGGCGAAGACAATCCCGGCTTTTTCCTGGAGGTAGCCTATTTTAGGCACCCACTCCTCCAGTTCCTCGCGGCTGTAGGTGTAATCGTATCTCTCCCAGGCCTCCTTATGCTCCCACCATTTCTCCTTGTTGCGGCCGTGGAACCGGACGTAGGCCACATCGGCGGTGGCTTCGGCTATGGGGGGAATCAGGCCCCTGAGGGGAGGTTCATCCACGCAACAGAACCCCAGGTTGTTCTCTTTAAGGAAATCAAAAGTCTCCCGGGTGAGCCAGCGGGCATTGCGGAATTCCACCACCAGGGGTAATTCAGGGATCCGTTCCCGCAGGGCCTTGAGGTATTCCCTGTTCTCCCTGGAGGGGGTGAAGGAGTATGGGAACTGAGCCAGTATGCAGCCCAGCTTCCCCTCCTGAGCCAGCGGCTCTATCCCCGACAGGAATTCCCTCAGGCCCACATCGCCGGCATCGCGCGAGTGGGTTATCCCCTGGTAAGCCTTGACGGTGAAGAGGAAGCCCTTCGGAACCCTCCTGGCCAGCCCTTTCATCGTGGAGCGGTCGGGCTGGCGGTAATAGGTGAAGTTGAGCTCGCATGCTCTGAAGTGGCGCGCGTAATAGGGCAACCAGAACTGAGGGGCAAGGTTCTCCGGGTAGAATGGTCCCACCCAATCCTCATAACTGAAACCGCTCGTCCCAACGTAGATCATCCCTCACATCCTTTCCGGTGCGCTCACACCCATCAGCTTCAAAGTTTTGCTCAGTATTATCTGGGTTGCTTTTACCAGCTTCAGGCGGGCTCTGGTGATCTCGTTATCTTCCGGGTTTTGAGAAAGGACCCGGCAGTCGCGGTAGAAAAGGTGGAAGGCACCGGCCAGCTCCTGGGCGTAGAAAGCCAGGTAATGGGGAGCCAGCTGGCCTACCACCAGCTCAATTATCTCGGGCAGCCGTATCAGTTGCTTTATCAACTCCAGTTCGCGGGGATGGGTCAGGAGCTGGACATTGCCATCGGAGTAATCAATCTCCCCCGCGTTCCGGAAGATGCTGCATATACGGGCATGGGCATACTGGATGTAGTAAACCGGGTTTTCAGAAGATTGCTGGACGGCCAGATCTATGTCAAAGTCCATGTGGCTTGTTGGGGCGCGCGCCAGCAGGAAAAAGCGGACGGCATCGGGCCCCACCTCCTCGGCCAGCTCCCTCAGGGTCACGATCTCCCCGGTCCTCTTGGAAATCCTGACCTCCTTGCCGCCCCGCTTGAGGGTCACCATCTGGTAGAGGACAATTGAAAGCCTCTCGGGGTCAAGGCCCAGGGCTTTCATCATCGCCTTCATCCTGGGCACATGTCCCTGATGGTCAGCCCCCCAGACGTCAATCACCCAGTCAAACCCCCGGCGGAAGAACTTATCGTAGTGGTAAGCTATATCGGAGGCAAAATACGTGGGCTCGCCTGTCCTGCGCACCAGGACGTTATCCTTATCTTCCCCGAGCTCGGAAGAAGCGAACCAGATAGCTCCGTCTTTTTCGGCGATGAAACCTTTTTCGCGAAGTATCCCCATCACCTTCTCAAAGAGGCCATCCCTGTATAGGCTACGCTCCGAGAACCAGTTATCGTGGTAAACCCCGATGAATTCCAGGTCGGCCTTTATCCTGGCCAGCATCTTCCTGAGCCCTATCTCGCCGATCGCTTCCACCGCTTCCTCGCGGGGCATTTTGAGGAACCTATCGCCTTCTTCTGAGGCGATTTCCCGGCCAAGTTCCACCATATAGGAGCCGCGATAACCTTCCTCGGGGATGGGTTCATCAAAGCCCAGGGCTTGGGCATAGCGGGCGAAGAGGGTCTCGGCGAAGAGGCGCATCTGGGTTCCCGCGTCGTTTATGTAATATTCCTTCTGGACCTCGTATCCGGCTGCGGCCAAGGCATTGGCCAGCACATCCCCTATCACGGCGTTTCGGCCTGAGCCCACGGTGAGGGGACCCGTCGGGTTGGCGCTCACAAACTCTACCTGGACCCTCTTCCCGCGGCCGATGTCAAGGTTGCCGTATTCTTCCCCCTGCCTGAGGATCTCGTCCACCTGTGCTGCAAGCCACGAAGGAGCCAGGGTGAAGTTGATGTAACCCGGGCCCTCCACCGAGATTTTCTCCAGGGCTTCCGTCGGGGGGAAACGATCAATGATAGCCTGGGCTATGGTGCGTGGGGGTCTCTTAAGGCGCGAGGCGAGCTGAAAGGGCAATGGGGAGGAATAATCCCCCCACTGTGCTTCCCTTGGCCTTTCCACCAGCGCTCCACCTGCTTCTTCCGGGGAAATGGGCCAGTTCTCCTCGCGGCAGGCTCTCCTCAGAGCTTCCATCAACAGAGCTTCAAGCTGCTTTTTGATCATCGGAAACCACCTCCGCAAGTTATTATAGCAGAAAACAATGGGGACCGAAAGCGCTCCGAATCCTGAGGCATCCTCAGCTCATGGTATGCCCGGGGCCCCCGAAATGAAACATTCTGAGCGTTCCGTCTTCAGAAGCCCCTGACTTAAGGGAGAGCATCAGCGCTTCCTGGTTAAACAATGAACCAGGGCAAACAGCGTTTTAATTTTTGCGGTGGGCCGACGCATGCTTCTGCATTTGGCAAGCCTTCAAAACCGTATTACAATAATTTTGTGCTCCTTTAAAAGGCGTGATAGCCAAAGGCCAATTGCGCTTAACAAGCGCATTGAGCCGAACTGCTTACTCCAAGTGGTTAATGTATCAGCAGTAAAGTAACCAGCGGGGTTTTCTCCCTTTCCTTATCCTGCGCCAGGGATGCCAGGCGGCAAGAGCTTCCAGGCAAAAAACAAGCTAACAGCGGGTTGCAGCCGATATGTTCCGCGTCGCTAAGGGTGTGGCTCAGCCCGGGGCCTTTAGCCACTGAGGTGTGACGGAAATGGCAGAAAAGCAACGGAAAGCGGGCCGTGTTGGCAGCTCTACGAAGAGGGATTTGCACAATATTGTGAAAAGCTGATTACGGGGTCGGATGTTTGGCGCCAGGCAAGGGGCGATGACGATTGGCTTGCCTGGTGTCGGAGCCACAGGGGCTGGCTTGCTGCTGAATTCATGAAGGCAGCGGACACTAACAGGCCTGTCTCTGCCTTCTTCGGTTCGTGGTTTGAAATCTGCGGCAGGAGCGAGACTGGGTATTTTCTTGGATACGAAGCCATTAAGGAGCTTAAGAAACGCTTTGATCTGAAGGAGATCGCCCTGCTGGAGAATGTGGACGCTCATTTGCGGCCGGTTCTGGAACAAATGATGGAGAGCTGATCCCCGGAGACCTGCTTTAAGGTTGCAGCAGAAGGTTACGGATGGAAAGAAAGGCACTGGTTGTAAATTTAGCCCTGCTTCTGGCTCTGGCGGCTGCAATTTTCGTGATTAAAGGGTGTGGCCGGATGGAGATTGCCGCAGGGTTACATCCCCCTCCAGTAATAGCCCCTTCCATCTGGGAAGAAGTCTCTCCGGAGCAAATCCGTTTTGGCGAACCCCGCATTGTCCTCACCGATTCCTTTGGCTTCCACATTGTTGGGTGGATTTCCAGCGATGAGGTGCTCATCCTGAGGGATACTAAACCCGGGGGACACGGAGAAGCGATTGAAATTTTCAACGCTAAAACGGGAGAAGTGAGAAGGCTGGTGGAAGGGAGAACATGGGGGAAACCTCTCTGGAGCCCATGGGCGAAGGCCGTAGCATATTTGCTTTACAACGAGGAGGAGAAGACGATGGAACTGGTCTGGCACCCGATTGATGGGAAGGCAGAGGTCATCGGTTCTGGGGCATATCAACCGGTTGTCCTGGCACCTGAAG
>DAOUCW010000047.1:0-2303 GCA_034431695.1 Anaerolineae bacterium
CCCCGGTGGTGATCTACGAGGCTCAGCGCCCCGGACCCTCCACCGGTATGGCCACCCGGACGGAACAGGGCGATCTGCTGTTCGTGCTCCATGCTTCCCAGGGTGAATTTCCGCGCATCGTGCTGGCTCCGGGCACCATAGAACAGGCCTTTGAGGCCGGCTGGCGAGCTTTCAACCTTGCCGAACGATACCAGTGTCCGGTGATCGTCCTTTCGGACCACTTCCTCGCCACCTCCCTGCGGGATGTCAGGCAAGAGGACCTTGGGATGGATAGGGTCACAATTGACCGGGGGAAGCTCCTCACCGGGGCCGAACTGGACGCCCTGGCCGATGGTGAATACAGGCGTTATGCTTTCACCGAAGACGGCATTTCCCCCAGGGCTATCCCCGGCCACCCCAGGGCCGTCTACCCGGTCATGAGCGATGAGCATGACGATGCTGGCCACATCACCGAAGATCCCGTGAACCGCCGCCTGATGATGGAAAAGAGGATGCGCAAACTCGCAAGCGCTCTGAAAGAAATGCGTCCTCCCGTCCTCTACGGCCCCGAAGATGCCGAGGTAACTTTCGTGGGGTGGGGTTCCACATACGGTCCCCTGATGGAAGCGGTGGATCGCCTCAATGCCGAAGGCCTCAGGGCCAGCATGGTCCACATCGTGGACATATGGCCTTTCCCCGCCGAAGCTGTGGCCGGCCTCCTCCGCAAAGCCCGTCGGCTTGTAGCGGTGGAAAACAACTACTCCGGCCAGATGGCCGAGCTGATCCGGATGAAAACCGGCATTGAGATCAAAGAGCGCATCCTGAAATACGATGGCAGGCCTCTTTCGCCGGAGTTCATACTCAGGGAGTTCAGGGGTTAGGAGGTTGCGATGGGGGATGTCAGGGATTTCTACGTTCCCATCCGTCCCACCTGGTGCACCGGCTGCGGTAACTACGGAATATGGAATGCGGTTAAGCGGGCTCTTGCGGAACTCGACCTCAAACCCCATCAGGTGGCTATTATCTCGGGCATAGGCTGCGGGAGCAAGCTCCCCGATTACACCCGTGTGAACGGTTTCATGGGGCTTCACGGCAGGACTCTGCCCCTTGCGACCGGAGTGAAAATGGCCAACCACGAGCTCGTGGTCATATGCACTCACGGCGATGGTGATGCCTATGCCGAGGGCCTGGGACACATGATGCATGCCGCCAGGCGGAACATCGGCATTGTGGACATCGTGCAGAATAACAGGGTTTACGGGTTGACAAAGGGCCAGTATAGCCCCACCAGCGAGCGCGGAAGGATGAGCAAGACTTCGCCATGGGGTTCCATAGAGCTGCCGGTTAATCCGCTGCTGGCAGCCCTGGCGGCAGGTGCCACATTCGTGGCCCGCTCCTGGCCGGGTGATCTGGACCACCTGACCTGGGTCATAAAAGAGGCGATAGGGCACAGGGGCTATGCCCTTATTGACGTGCTCCAGCCTTGTGTCACTTTCAACCGTGCCCAGTCCTACGATTTCTACAGGCCAAGGGTCTACAGGCTGGAAGAGGAGCCCGGTTACGACCCATCGGACCCCATCATGGCCTTCCAGAAAGCTCAGGAGTGGGGCGATCGCATCCCCATCGGCATCTTCTACCGGACCGAGGAGCGGCCCGCTTATGAAGAACTGATGCCTGCTCTGGCGGCCGGACCCCTGGTCAAACAAGCTCTGGGCCAGTTCACGCCGGAGCAGATCCGGAATCTGGTGGCAGAATTCACGTAAAATCGGGAGGAAAAATGGCTGTGATAAAAGTGGACGTGCGGGGGCAAACCTGCCCTGTCCCGCTGGTGGAAGTCCGCAAGGCTCTGCGCAAAGCGGAGGCAGGTGACATAATTGAAGTGGTTGGGACCCATCCGCCTTCTAAGAAAGAAATACCCATGGCTGTGGAGGCCCTGGGGTTGAAGGTTCTCAGCATTGAAGGCACCGATAACGACTGGGTCATACGCATACAGAAGTGAGGTCGGTGCGTCCTGCCGCTGGCTGAGGGGAGGCGCAATCCCCCTTACCACCGGATCACGCGCTCTTTGAGGCGAAGGGGGCGGGGTGAGGGCCCCGGCTTCACCGGCCGGAAGCTATTTTCAAGCCAGGTGAGAGGGTTGACTGCCACGCCGTTCACCCGCACTTCCCAGTGAAGGTGGGGGGCGGTGGACAGGCCCGTATTTCCCACTCTGCCGATCACTTCGCCCCGCTTCACTTCCTGCCCTTCCTTTACTTTTATCTCCGAAAGGTGCAGGAAACCGCTCATCACTCCAGCGCCGTGGTCCAGGATCACCATCTTTCCCC
>DAOUCW010000048.1:0-5172 GCA_034431695.1 Anaerolineae bacterium
CCTCCTGCCTATGCTTCCCTGGCTGTGGCTTCGCCGGCGCAATGAGCTCAAAAGGCGGTGGCCTCTGCTCCTTGCTGTTGCCGGAACCGCATTGCTCGTCATGGCTCCGCTCCTGTTCTACTTTGCCTCCCATCCAGCTCACTTTTTCCTGAGGGCATCCCAGGTGATCGTGGTGGGCCCAAAGGGGCGGGAAGAGGCCGGAGCCTCCGTTGACCTCCTGGAAAATCTCCGCCTCATTGCCGGGATGTTCTTTACAGCAGGGGATACAAACCCCCGTCACAACCTCCCGGGCCGGCCGGTCTTCGGCTGGTGGGTCCTGCCCTTGTTCGCATCAGGACTGGTAGTTTCGCTGCTGGAACGCCGGAGCGTCCACAAATTCATCCTGCTATGGCTCGCCGTTATGCTCCTGCCCACCCTGCTCACCGACCATGCTCCCAATTTCCTGCGTGCGTGCGGGGCCATCCCGCCGCTCCTCATCCTCGTGAGCCTGGGAGCGGACAGGCTCGTCAAATTCGGCAGGGCGAAAGCGGTTGCCGGAGCCGTGGCTCTTATACTGCTGGCCGAAAGCTTCAGCGGTCTGGCCTCTTTCCACAGGTGGACCCGCTGCCCGGACCTTTTCTACGCCTTTGATGAAGGTTTAACCCAGGTCGCCAGGTATATAGTTTCCAATCCACCTTCCGGAGACCTCGTTTATGTAACCCCCAGGGACCTCAGCCATCCCACCCTTCGGTTCTTCATTGAAACGAATAAGCTGGACCACCGCGTTCGCTCCTTTGATGCCCGGCACGTTCTCGTTGCCACTCCCGACGAAGATGCCCGTTATGTGGTCATAACAAGGGAGGACTTTCGCTTCAAGATCATTGCTCCCTGGCTCTGGCCTCACGGAGGATACAGGGCCGGAGAGATGCTCTTTGACAGGAACGGCAACCCTTACGCCCAGGTCTTCTACGTCCCCGCGGGAACCCCTCTGCGCCATCCCTTGTGGGTGAAGCATGTCCGCTGGCAGGATAATATCCTGCTCCTGGGAGCTGACCCCATTGGCTGCTGCGATTACCGCCCTGGCGATATAATTTACCTTGAGCTCTGGTGGACAGCAGAGGAGAGCTCGCCCGCTGAAAGCTGGACAATTTTCACTCACCTGCTGGATTCGCAGGGCCATCTCGTGGTGGGAGATGACGGTGAGCCCGGGCGGGGGAGCTACCCGACTTCCCGCTGGCAGCCCGGCGAACTGGTCATAACCGAATATCAGCTTTTCATCCCCAAAGATGCACCACCAGGAGAATACACCGTTGAAATCGGCCTCTACAAGTGGCAGACGGGGGAACGCCTCCCTCTGGCTGACCGGCCGGGGGATGCGGTATGGCTGGGGAAAGTTTATGTCCGCTGAGGTCAGAAAGCCTCTTCTTCCACCGGGACTTCCGCCTCTTTCGGGAGTTTGTAGACAAGGCGGCAGAAGGCGCAGTAGCCGGGAGCGGTGGTGGGTTGCCCGCACTTCTGGCAGGGGTGAAGAGGAGGAGCCTCTTCCTCCTTGAAACGCACCCTCCCCTCTTCCTTAGCCTTCAGGAAGGAAAGGTAAAAGCTGAGCTTGCTCCCCGGGGAATTCCTCTCAAGCTGGTTCAGGAGGCCTTTGTAGAAGATGGAGGTAGACCCTACGGCGTAGGGGCATTCATCGTAGATGTAATCAATGCCCATGAGGAGAGCGTAGGCGGCCGTCTCCCTCTCATACATCCGGCAGAAAGGCTTGACCTTCCGGGCCAGCCCAGGATAATCGGAGGGGAGGACAGGGCCCTGGCGTGCCAGGTAGCCCGTCTGCCAGCGGAGGACATTCCCCAGCAGAGCGGCGGCCTCGTCGTCAAGGTTGTGGCCGGTGGCGATGGCGTAATACCCGCCCTCCAGAGCCACCCGGTTCATCTCGTGCCTCTTGACCAGGCCGCAGAGGGCGCACACCCTCTGCCCTCGCCACGATTCCCTGGCAAACTCCGGGATGCTCCGCCCGTAAAGGGCCTTGACATCCACGATGTGGAGCTCGGCTTCGGGGTGGGCCGAAGCGAACTTCTTCACCTTCTCCAGGGAAACTTCCGAATAACTCTGATGGCTTATCCCCAGGTTGATATACATCCCATCGGCTTTGTATCCCAACCGCAGGAGGACATCCCAAAGGGAAAGGCTGTCCTTGCCTCCGGAAACAGCCACGAGGACCCGGTCTTCCGGCCGGAACATCCTGTAGAGCTTTATGGTCTTATCCGTGCGCTCCACGAACCATTCAATGAAGTGATCGCGGCAGAGAGCCAGCTTGTGCTGGCGCATGTTTATGACTGCTTCCTTACCGCATTTCCGGCACCGCATCCTCCCCTCCCGATATCACCGCAATGAGCTTGACCACATCGCCGTCCTTGAGGACTGTGTCCTCGGTTATGAGTTTACCATCCTTCACCGGGAGCACGGCCTCCATCAGCAGGCCTGCTTCCTCCACCGCTTTCTTGACGGTTATGCCCGGCCTCACCTCCCACTCCCTGTCCCTGTAGATCAGCTTGACCATTCCCACCACCTCCTCAAAATGCTTCCCATTAAATTTTACCCCTGCTTCCTCCGAGCTGCAGGACCAGAATCCCACCGATTATCAGGAAAGCCCCCAGCAATTGAAGCCCTTCCATCCTCTCGCCGAAGAGGATGGCTCCCATGGCTGCTGCCGCCACCGGTTCAAGGTTGGCCATTATGCTGGCCACGCTGACGGGTATGAAACGCAGGGCCGTGATGTAACAGAAACCGCCTCCCAGGGAGGGAATTATACTCATGGCCAGGAGCCAGAGGAAGAGGCTGGTGTTGCGGAAGGGCAGCACGATGTTCCTGTAGGTGAAGGGGAGGAGGAAGAGAGCTCCCAGACCCATGGAATACATGAGGGTATCAACGGGGCTGTGGCGTCGCACAGCCAGCTTGTTGAAAATGTTGTAGAAGCTGTAAGTGAGGCCGGCCCCGAGGCCCAGGATAATCCCGTAGAGGTTGAACCTCAGGGTCTCGGGCCTGTAGACCTTCGCCACCAGGGCGCTCCCGCTGAAAGTCAGGATTATGGCTGCTACTTTGAAAAAGGTGAGCTTCTCACCGAAGAGGAAGTGGGAAAATATGGCCACCCAGGCCGGAGCAGTATACATGAGGATGGCAGCCATCCCAACCCCTATGGCATCAATGGCGTAGGCGTAAACGGTGTAAAAGAGGGCAACACCTACGAGGGCATAGCTCAGGAAGAGGATCCAGTCCACCTGCTTCGGGGAGAACCGCCTCCCCAGGATCTGGGCCAGAAACAGGATGAGGGAGGTGAAGGCAGTGCGGAAGAAAACGATGTTGAGCGGGGTGAAGTTCGGCTCCAGGGCCAGTATTGTCTTGTAGAAGGGGCCGAGGGTGGCCCAAAGGAGAGCCGCCGCAGCGACTAAGATGAACCCCAGAACATCCTTCCTCAATTTGTCCTCCTCATGAAGCTGGATATAATTCTCCCTGAAAGGTTCTGGAGGAAGCCCACATGGAACTCTTCCTCAGGTTGCTCCTCGCTCATGCACTGGGCGATTTCGTCTTCCAGTCGGCAGGGCTTGTGGAGATGAAAAGGCAAGGGATGAAAGGCCTCGCCATCCATTTCGGAGTTGTAGCCTTCTGGACCTTCGCCCTGGTCTGGAACTACCCGAAATACAATTGGGCTATAGCCTCTCTCCTTTCACTCATGCATTTCGCTGCGGATTGGGCCCGCTATTACTGGCGCCCGCACAACCCCCTTGAGGAGCTCGCCTCTTTCCTCGGCGATCAGACCCTTCACATCGGGCTCATAATGGGGACGATGGCCGCTTTCGGCATCACCATCCCCTGGAATGAGTTCAGTCTCCCGGCCAACCTCCCCGGCCACCTCAAGCTGATGCTCGCCCTGCTCCTGTTCATCTTCCTGCTCTGGATCGTGCCCCTGCTGGAAAAGATGGTGGTTGAGATAAGCCCTTATTGTTCGCACTCCCGGCACCAAATAAAGGTGGAACCAGCCCAGAGGTTTGTCGGCGCAGTGGAAAGGGTTCTGGCAGTGGTGATTTTCGTCAGAGTAAGCCCCTTTCTCTCCCTCCTCGTCTTCATCCCCCGCATCTTCACCGGGCCCAGGAGGCGGTGTGCACTGTATCGGGCAGCCGTGAGCCTGGCTCTCACCCTTCCGGTAGCTTCTTACCTGGCGAAGTTTTAGGTCAGGCTGCCTCGCTCTCGTCAATTATGGTGTAGGAAGTTTGGATGGGGGCAGCCTTCTCCAACATCACCCCAACGGAGCAGTATTTCTCCCGGGAGAGCTGGATGGCCCTCTTCAGGCCCTCTTCCGAAATCCCCCGGCCTTTCACGATGTATTCAATGTGGAATTCGGTGTAGACTTTGGGGTGCTCCTCAGCCCGCTCCGCCCTGACCTTCACCTGGAAGGACGTGACTTTCTGGCGCTGTTTCTTGAGGATGCTTATCACATCCATGGCAGTGCAGCCAGCCAGGGCGATCAGCACCAGCTCCATCGGGGTTGGCCCCAGCTCCGATCCCCCCACCTCCTTCCGGCCGTCTATGATGATCGCTTTCCCCGATGATGTCTGGCCGACGAAGAGCAGGCCGTCAACCCAGGTAACCTGTGCTTCCACCATTGCTGACCTCCTTCAGGCTACATTCAGCGATGAGATAACTTTCCGGACCGCTTTCATATCCGGTTCCACGATCAGAGGGCTGCCGGCGGCCTTCATCGCCGCCCCCACATCCTTCAGGCCATTGCCCGTGATCAGGACCACCACCCTTTCCTCGGGGGCGATGAGGCCTTCCCGCAGAGCTTTGAGGAGACCGGCGAAGGGCGCAGCTCCGGCCGGTTCGGCAAATATCCCGGCCTCACGCCCGAGAACCCTCATGGCTTCAAGGATTTCCTCATCGCTTACTGTGATGAAAGCCCCGCCGGTGTAGCGGACAGCCCGCAGGGCCTTTATCCTGTCCCTCGGCATACCCACTGAGATGGAATCGGCTATGGTGCGGGGTTCAACGGGCTTAACCTCTTCCGTCCCTTCTTTCCAGGCATTGTATAAGGCTGCCGAACCCTCGGCCTGAACCCCCAGCAGCCTGGGGAGGCGATCGATCCACCCCAGCTCCATCAGGTCCCTCAGCCCCTTGCCAAGCCCCCCGATTATGCAC
>DAOUCW010000049.1:0-5182 GCA_034431695.1 Anaerolineae bacterium
GCCTCCCTCTCGCTCACCCACAACCTGGCCAGGCGCCAGGAGAGGGGTATTGCCAGCAAGCTGAAGAATGCCGCCACGAAGCGGAGGGAAAATTCGCCAGGCTCGGCTAATCTTAGCCAGATATGATACAGAACAAAAGAAAAAGGAGGGTGCTCAAAAGAGCTTTGCAAAGTATAGGCAATCAAATCCGGAAGCGGCTTTGAAGCAACCCAGTAGAAAGAAGCCTCATCATACCAGAGGGCAAGCTCGCCCACTCGCCACAGTCTCAGCCAGAAAGCGCAGATTAAAATGGCTATGAGAACCCATCTTCTCACCTTTTGACCCCCAAATGGACGCTTTCCCCGAGAATTGCCCCGTCTTTCCCGTAAGCCGTGAGGTTCTCCAAAGCAGGCTCAAGCCTGTATAGTCCAACCCGGAGGGAAGCCGGTTCAGCTCCGGCCGGGATGGGGATAAGGTGCCGATCGGGAACTATTTCCCCCGGTTCCCAGCGGGTTGTGGGGGAGAAGCTTTCGCCAGGAGGACCATCGTGCTGGGAGAGCTTGCTACCATCGGGGCCAAGAAGGTGCACGAAGGCTGTCAGGTTCTCATTCAAAGGCCCAAGAGCCATCCAGTAGAGGGTCGCTTCCGCCTTTTCCCCGCCCGACCTGAAGCTCACCCCCACGAGCGCTACCTTGTCCTCAAAGATGGCTCCCACGGCTTCGGGTCGGTCACAGGTGGAGTAACGGAAGTTATGCCACCCCCACAGCCCGAACCAGAGGATGACCGGCAGAGTAAGCCAGAGGACCCCGCGCCAGGACTTCCAGCGCCAGAAGGCGATCAGCAAGGATAGAGCACTTACCAGCGAGAGAACTTTCCCCACACCCCTCGGGAAAGTATCACCGAACCAGATCGTTATCGTGTGTTCCCCTGCAGGCACCTGAACAGTTACAAGGCCAAGCTGAGGGGAAGGAGTGACCGGAAGGCGAACCCTTCCGGTGGATGCCTGCCACCCGGGAAACCAGAACTGGTGCCAGCGGATGTAAGTATCCTCAGAGGATTTAACGGTCAGCCTGAACTTCAGGGGGCAAAGGAGATCAAGCCTCATTTCCTCGGGGGGATGGTAAGTATCAGGCCAGGGGTATTGAACCTCCGCCGGCAACCAGAACTCCTCCCTCGGAACTTTGACGGTAACCGGCAGGTATTCCAGGAGCCACGGCCCTCCCCACAGCCTGGCCCAGAGAGCCGTCTGATAATCGTATTGGGCCATGGAATGAAGGTTCACCTCCTCTTCCAGGCGCACCGGTTTCCCCGTCTCCGGCCAGACCAGAGGCTCCCACTTTATACCGGCAAGGGCATTGAAGGCCAGGCCCGCTGACACAAAAATGAGGATTAAAAGCCTCACGGGCTCAGGAAGCCGGCGGCCCAAAAAGCACACGAGGGGAGCAGCCAGGAACGAACCGAACAACCCCACCATCGCCTGGAATCTCCACGGGAACTGGAGGAAGGTGAGGGGTTTGAAGTGGAGCCAGATGAAAGAGGAAAGGGTGGTGTTCATGAAAGTGGCGATAACCACTGATAAAGCAGCGGCCAGAACCAGAGATTTTTTCCCCAAATCCAGAGATCGCCATTGCAGTGCCACCGAGGACAGACCGCAGACCACAATCAAAACCTGCCAGGAACTGAGATGGTGCTGGGAAACAGGATATTTGTGGATCGGGGAACACAGCACCAGTTTGCTGAGGGGCAAAAGAAATCTCAAAGGCTCTGTCACCGTGGGAGCGACCTGGCCTGCCCTGATCCACCTCGTTTCGGCGAGGGCAGGAAGCCAGTAGAAAGCAGTGAGAGCAATGCCCAGGCCGGCGCCTGCCAGAAGGAGGAGGAAAGCTTTGCCCCGGCCCGGCGGATTAGATAATATTGCCGCCGTGGCATATATAAGGGCGAAAGGGGCGAACATGAAGGCCGAGAGGTTGTGGGTGAAGATGAGGCCAGCCACGCCCAGAGCGAGGAGGAGAGCTGGCCCCTTATCTTTTCCCCCTGATATTCTCCCCACCAGCCAGAGGATCAGCGGGAAGAAGACAAAAGCCAGGTGCTCTGCCAGCGCCGCCCTCACGTAAGCATTGGCTATGTGGTAGGTGAAATAAGTGTAAACAACTGCAGCCCACAGCCCGGCCTCCTCGCCGAAAACATCCCTGGCCCACAGGTAAGCCGCGAAAGCCGCCAGAATGAAAGAGAGGCCGAAGGTCGCCTTTAACGAGCTTATGAACCCGAGCCCGAGCCAGTGGAGGAAAACCATGAAGTAATAGCCGAGGGGGGAGTAAAAATTGGTAACCGGATAGCCGTAGAAGAAGCCGAGGTTGGGAAGCCAGCGGGGGTAAATCTCCCGCCCACGGAGGGTGTAATCAAGATCAAAGGCCCTGAAGAGATGATGGAAAGGGTCGTGAGAGGCCCAGAGACCGGGTTTGAAGAGGGGGAGGACGACAGGGACGACCAAAATCAAAAGGAGGCCCGGGTATACCCGGGCCCCCGCAGGCCACTTCTTCATTCCTTCTCTTCCGGCAGGAAATGCGCCTCCTTCTTGCTATACCATATCGCTATTCCCACCACCAGAAGGCACAGGGCCACGAAGAGGTAGATGGGCCATTTTGAAGAGGAGTGGGAAGAATACAGCCTCACGATTATCGGAGCGATTATGACCGAAACCAGGTTGACCACCTTTATCATCGGGTTGAGGGCCGGGCCCGAAGTATCCTTCAGGGGGTCGCCCACCGTATCGCCCACGACGCTGGCCTTGTGAGCTTCGGAGCCTTTGCCGCCGTAGAGGCCATCCTCAATTGTCTTCTTAGCATTGTCCCAGGCCCCTCCCGCATTGGCCATGAAGACTGCAAGGAGCTGCCCCGTAAGGATTATACCGGCCAGGAAAGCTCCCAGCGCTTCCTCCCGCAGAGCGAACCCGACAATTATGGGGGAAAGCACCGCCAGCAATCCAAGGCCCACGAGCTCGCGCTGGGCGGCCCGGGTGCAGATCGTGACAGCTCTGGCGTAATCGGGCTTGACGAGGCCCTCCATGAGGCCGGGGATGCGGAACTGCCTCCGCACCTCAACAATTATGAGGGAAGCAGCCCTCGCCACTGCCCTTATGGTCAGGGAGCTGAAAAGGAAGGGGATGGCTCCCCCTATGAGCAGGCCGATGAAGACCTCCGGCTTGACCACGTTCACGGCGAAAGCCTGAATCCCGGTCTCTTCCGTAAACGAGCCATATAAGCATACGGCGGCAATGACCGCCGAGCCTATGGCAATCCCCTTGGTTATGGCCTTGGTGGTATTGCCCACGGCGTCAAGGTCGGCCAGGATCTTGCGGGCGGAAGGTTCCAGCCCAACCATTTCCCCGATGCCGTTGGCGTTATCGGCTATGGGGCCGAAAGCATCCATGGAGACATTGTTCCCCGTGAGGGTAAGCATCCCGATACCGGTGAGGGCTACTCCGTAGAAGATAAGGGCCGGCTCCCCGGCGAAGATCAGGATGGAGGCCCCGATGGCTATCGCTATCACCAGAATGGCCCAGACGGTGCTCTCATAGCCCGTGGCGAGACCGGTCAGGATTGTGGTGGCCGAGCCGGTGCGGGTGGAACGAGCTATCTCCTGCACCGGAGCGAACCTTGTGCCGGTGAAGTAATCGGTAAGATAATTTATGACAACCGCCAGGAGTATTCCGGCGAGGGTCGCCCAGAAGAGCCTGAGGTCGTGGGCGTAGAATTTGGCCAAAAGGAAGAACCCTATTATTGAGGTTATGGCGGAGATGTTATACCCCCGCTTGATCGCATCCATGGCGTTTTCCTTCTCGCTGCGGGCGTTGACGGAGTAGGTCCCGATTATTGAGGAAAGGACCCCGATAGCCCGCACCATCAGGGGAAATACGATCCAGCGGTAGTCGTGGAGGTTCCCGAGATAATGCATGACGCCTATCCCCAGGATCATGGCCGAGACGATGGTGACCTCGTAGGATTCAAAAATATCTGCGGCCATGCCTGCGCAATCCCCCACGTTATCTCCCACAAGGTCCGCCACCACGGCAGCGTTGCGGGGGTCATCTTCCGGCACACCCTGTTCAACTTTGCCAACCAGGTCTGCTCCCACGTCGGCAGCTTTCGTGTAAATACCGCCTCCAACGCGCATGAAGAGGGCAAGGAGCGTGCCACCGAATCCAAATCCCAGGAGAACGTCCTTGGCGTGTATTCCATAGATGAGGAAGATTATGGTGCCTCCGAGAAGGCCGAGGCCATCGGTGAGCATGCCGGTTATTGTCCCCGTGCGGTAAGCGATGCGGAGGGCTTCGGAGAAGGATCTGCGGGCCGCCGCCGCAACCCTGACGTTCCCCTGGACCGCCATGCTCATCCCGACGTAGCCCACCGTTCCAGAGAAGGTGGCTCCCATCACGAAGGCAAGGGCTCGCCCTATGGAGACCTTGAGAGGCTCTCCGGCCAGATGGGCCGAGAAGAACAGGGCTATGGCCAGCAACACAATTAGCCAGAGGATGGTGCGGAACTGGGTGTTGAGGTAAGCTCTGGCACCACTGCGGATGGCTTCGGCTACGTCTTCCATCTCCCTGGTGCCCGTGGGTTCCCGCAGGATCTGGCGGGCCAGGAAGAAGGCATAGAGAAGACCTCCTATGGCTATCAGCAAGATGCTCCAGACCCCGAAGGTTTCAAAAGCACTGGCTCCTTCCAGCAATTTGAACCTCCTTCAGGGGAATTTCAAACTGAGAGGTAATGCTATTTTACCCACCTCAACGTTCCTTGTCAAATGCGCCGGGAGATGGCCATGCGCCCGCTTCCGCCTGAAAACCAGTTTGGCAGTGAATGCTTTTTGCGGTATAATTTTCTCAAATCCCTCCTGAGGAGGTGGAAGATGGGTAGCTTAAAGCGTTCGGCACTGTTGTTGGTGGCACTGACTTTTTTGGTCGCAGCATGCGCCACCCCGGTCCCAACCCCTACACCCATTCCGCCAACTCCTACACCCGTTCCACCGACCCCAACGCCTGTGCCCCCAACTCCAACACCCACTCCGGCCCCGAAGAAGATCGTCGTGGCCACCGACGCCACCTGGCCCCCAGCTGAGTTCATTGACGAAAAAACCAAGGAAATCGTGGGCTTTGACATTGACCTGATGAAAGCAATAGCCCAGGAGGTGGGCCTTGAGGTGGAAT
>DAOUCW010000050.1:0-1901 GCA_034431695.1 Anaerolineae bacterium
AGCCTGCGCTCTGGAGGACCCCCTCTGGGTTGAGCCGGGAGTGCTGGCCCCGCCGTTCCCGACCTTCCACCTAATCCGGGCCATGCACATGGCCACCCGGTGCGTCCTGTGCCGCCAGTGCGAACTGGCCTGCCCGGCCCACATACCCCTCACCGTCCTCTACGAACTCATCCGGCGGGACGTCAAAGAGATGTTCGGCTATGAACCCGGAGCCGATATCTTAGCTGCACCGCCGCTATCGCTGACGCTGGCAGAGTGAAAGAGAGAGGGGAGGTAAAAGCATGGAATACCGCAACGTCCTGACGGTTTGCCCATACTGCGGAGCCGGCTGCGGCCTCTACATCCAGGTCCTGGACGGGAAAATCGTGGGAGTCCTCCCGGCCAAGGAGCACCCCGTGAGCCGCGGCAAGCTCTGCATCAAAGGCTGGAACGCCACCGCCTTCGTCAACCACCCCGACAGGCTCAAGAAGCCGCTCATCCGGGAGGGAGACCGCTTCCGGGAAGCCTCATGGGATGAGGCCCTGAGCCTCGTGGCCGAAAAACTCCTCCAGATCCGCGATACTTACGGCCCCCAGGCCATCGGTTTCCTCTGCTCGGCCAAGTGCACCAACGAGGAGAACTACCTGGTCCAGAAATTAGCCAGGGCTTTCTTCAAGACCAACAACGTGGACCACTGCGCCCGCCTCTGACACAGCCCCACGGTGGCCGGTCTGGCCGCCGCTTTCGGAAGCGGAGCTATGACCAACTCCATCCCGGAGTTCAGCCAGCACACCCGCTGCTTCCTCATCACCGGCTCCAACACCACCGAAGCTCACCCCCTCATCGCCAGCCACGTCCTGGAAGCGAAGCAGCGGGGAGCCAAAATCATCGTCATTGACCCGCGGGAGGTCCAGATAGGACGCCTGGCCGACCTCTACCTTCGCCCGCGGCCGGGGACCGATGTGGCCTGGATCAACGGGCTCATGAACGTTATCGTGACCGAGGGGCTGGCAGACCAGGAGTTCATTGAGAAGCGGACGGAAGGCTTTGAGGAGATGTGGGCGGTGGTCAGGGAATACACCCCGGAGCGGGTTGAAGAGATAACGGGCATCCCCGCCGATGACCTCAGGGCTGCTGCCCGGATGTATGCCCAGAACAAGCCCGCTGCCATCCTCTACGCCATGGGCATAACCCAGCACACAACCGGAACCGATAACGTCAAGAGCATAGCCAACCTGGCCATGCTCACCGGCAACATCGGCATACCCGGAGCCGGCGTGAACCCCCTGCGCGGCCAGAACAACGTCCAGGGAGCCTGCGACATGGGAGGCCTCCCCAACGTCTACCCCGCTTACCAGCCCGTCTCCTCCCCCGAGGCTAAGGCCAAATTTGAGGCCGCCTGGGGCGTGGAAGGCCTGCCCGACCAGCCCGGCCTCACCGTGGTGGAAATGGTCAACGCCGCCGGTGAGGGGCAACTCCGCGCCCTATACGTAATGGCCGAAAACCCCATGCTCTCCGACCCCGACATCAACCACACCAGGGAGTGCCTGGAAAAACTTGATTTCCTGGTCGTTCAGGACATCTTCATGACCGAGACCGCCGAACTTGCCCACGTGGTCCTACCCGGAGCATCCTTCGCCGAGAAGGACGGCACCTTCACCGCCACCGACCGGCGCATCCAGAGGGTGCGCAAAGCCGTCAACCCGCCGGGGGAAGCTAAGGCCGACTGGGAAATAATCTGCGAGCTGGCCCGCAAGCTGGGCGCGAAAGGCTTTGACTTCTCCTCCCCCGAAGAGATCATGGCCGAAATCGCCCGCCTGGCCCCGAGCTACGGCGGAGTGACCTACGAGAGGCTGGACAGGGAAGGAAGCCTGCAGTGGCCGGTTCCCTCGGGGGATCACCCCGGAACCCCTTACCTCCAC
>DAOUCW010000051.1:0-8675 GCA_034431695.1 Anaerolineae bacterium
AAGTTCATTTCCTCCTCCGGGTGCATACTGACCTCCTGGTAACATTATCATTTGGCGACAGTATAGCACCCGGTAACATTTTACGTGAATGAACGCGACCCTTGCCTTTTCAATGCCCTAATGATATAATTGGGATTGTATTTACCGGGGCCTTTCAATCAGAGTTTACCAGGGGGAAAGTGGTGAACAGGAAATTGCTTATCGGCGGTCTGATAATCATCGCCGCTATCATCTACTTGGTGGTCTCGAACATCGGCGGGGCATCGGCTTATTATCTCACCGTGGGGGAATTGAGGGCCAAAGGCCCCTCTATTTACGGTAAAACCGTGCGGGTTGCCGGTAAAGTCATCGGTGAGACCATCCAGTGGGATCCGGAGAATATGATATTGCGGTTTGAAATCGCCGATGAAAGCGGACGCCTCCCGGTGGTCTACCACGGCCCCCGCCCTGATATGCTGCGGGATGGGGCCGACGCTGTGGTGGAAGGGAAATACACCCCCGAAGGGGTATTTGAGGTTAATCCCAAGGGCCTTATGCTTAAATGCCCTTCCAAATACCAGGAAAAGCTTCGGGAAACAGGCTTCCGAGCAACCACAGAGATTCGAGCTTGATGCGAACAATCCGGTAAATTCTGGAGGATTGAATGGCGGAAATCGGCTACGCTGCCCTGGTTCTCTGCTTTGTGATAAGTGTATACTCAGCAGTGGCCTTCATCTTTGGATTCAAACGGGGCTATCCTGAACTCACGGGAAGTGCCGAAAGGGGGATCTGGGCTGTAGGTGGGCTTGCCACCGTGGCTTCTCTGGCCCTCGTTTATCTCCTTTTGAACAGGGATTTTTACGTCTATTATGTTTACCAATACACCAGCACATTCCAGTCAACTCTCTACACCTTTTCGGCCTTCTGGGCCGGACAGGAAGGCTCTTTGCTCTTGTGGCTATGGATCCTTGCCGTCCTGAGCATCATCGCCGTCTTGAACAGGCAAGGATGGAACCGAGCCATTCAGAGTTATGCTCTCACTGTGCTGGCTTTGATAGAAGCCTTTTTCTCCTTCCTGCTGGTGTGGTCAAGCAATCCATTCGCCCCTTCGCCCAAGCCTTTCACCCAGGGGATTGGACTGAACCCGCTTCTGGAAAACCCAGCGATGATAATCCACCCCCCTGTGATCTTCATCGGTTATGCAAGCTTCAGCATTCCCTTTGCCTACGCTGTGGCCGCTTTGCTAACCGGGCAACTCGGGGAAGAATGGCTTCGCAAGGTCAGACGCTGGACGCTTTTCGCCTGGGCTTTCCTGGGAGCGGGTATAGTCATAGGCGGATGGTGGGCTTATATGGAACTGGGCTGGGGTGGCTACTGGGCCTGGGACCCGGTAGAGAACTCCTCCCTCATCCCCTGGCTCACAGCCACTGCCTTTCTCCACTCCGCTGTGGTCCAAGAGAGGCGGAAGATCTTTAAAAACTGGACAGTCCTCCTGATCCTGGTCACTTTTATCCTGTGCCTCTTCGCCACCTTTGTCACCCGCTCAGGTCTAATCCAATCGGTGCACGCCTTCGCCCGCTCCCCTCTGGGATATTACTTTCTGGACTTCCTGACCCTAAGTGTGGGGGTGCTGAGTTACCTGGTTTTGAAGCGGAGAAGAGAGTTGCGCAGCCCTATCAAGCTAGATTCCCTCCTGTCTCGGGAGGCAGGCTTTTACCTTGCCAACCTCCTCTTCAGTGGCGGAGCCGCTGTCGTTCTGCTGGGCACCATTTTCCCTACCCTGGCTCAGGCGCTTCAGGGCAAACAGGTGCAGTTGGGAGCCGCTTTCTTCAACCGCACTTTCGGCCCCATAGCGGTGACCATTGTGTCCCTTATGGGCATCTGCCCTGCCCTGACCTGGGGCAATACCGGTTCCAGAAGTCTTCTCCAGCGCCTGGCATTTCCCCTGGGTGTAACTGTTGCAGGCATTCCCGCTTTGCTGGCGGTAGGCGTCAGGGAGGCTTACCCACTGCTGGGATTTCTGCTCTGCATCTTCGTGGGATCCAGCGTCCTGGCCGAATTCTACCGAGGGGCCAAAGCCGCTTACAAGCAGGGAAATCCCATCTGGAAGGCCAGCTTGCTCCCTCTCCTTCGCCACCGCCGCCCTTACGGGGGTTATCTCATCCACCTGGCCGTTGTGCTCATCGCCCTGGGAGTTATAGGCTCTTCCTTCTACAAGACGGAGATGAATATATCAATACGCCCAGGGGAGACTGTGGATGTGGGCAACTACACCATCAAATATCTGGATTCCCATCGGGAGAGCACCCCGGTCAAGGAGCGCTTCACCGTCTCACTGGAGGTCCGCCAGGGTGATAAGACGGTGGCCCACCTAAAGCCTGAGAAGAACTTCCACTGGAACATAGAGCAATGGGTAACCGAAGTGAGTCTCCACAGCACCTTGAAAGAGGACCTCTACGTGAGCCTGATTGGACTCGCGGAAGACGGACTGGCCTCCTTACAGATACTGATAAGCCCGCTGGTGAGCTGGATTTGGGTAGGAAGCGGTTTGCTTTTCGTGGGAGCGATGATAGCCCTCTGGCCGTCCGGAAAGGGAGGTTGAAATGAGCCAGGTGTTTGTCTTTCTGATGGCTCTGGCGGTGGTAGGCTGGGTGGCCTACCCTTTGATAAAGGGGATAAGGTCACCGGATACGGCCTCACTGGAAGAAGAATTAGAGCAGCAGGTTAAAGCACGGCGCAAGAGGAAAAAGCACCACCTGATTTGCCCCAGTTGCGGTAGTCCTTACAGACCTGGGGACCCATACTGCTCCCGCTGTGGACAGAAGCTTGAGGAGTAAGCGCACGATGAAAAAAACCAGGACCACATTGATACTCGGGATGGGGTTCTTGATAGCACTTCTGCTCCTGTTGTTCGCCTCAGGGCCAACCTGGGCCCAGGGAGCAGGCAAAATTGAGGGTAGGGTGACCAATGGCTCTCAGAACGGTGCGCCGGTGAAAGGTATCACCGTAACACTGCACATTTTTGAAGACACCAAGGAGAAGCAAACCCTGGAAACCACCACCGATGGAGAAGGATTTTTCGCTTTTGAAGGCATCAACACCGGTGAGAATCTCCGCTATGTGGCCACCGTGAAGTTCCAGGGACTCATTTACAACAGTTCCGTCTCGGCTTTCACCGCTGGCCAAAATGTGCTCTCCCTGCCCATAGAAGTTTACGAAACCACAAAGAGCGATGAAGACATTGTCGTGGAGAGGGCGCATTTTATCATTGATATAAAGGAAAACTCGCTCTTGATAAGCGAGATGTTCTTTTTCAACAACAGAGGCACCAGAACCTTCACGGGGTCAGAACTTCCCTCAGGGGAGCTGGCCACTCTGCGCTTCGCTTTGCCTCAGGGGGCAGAGAACGTCTCCTTCCCCTCCGGAGCCATTTTGCAGGGTGACGAGCTGTTTTACAGCTTCCCGGTGATGCCAGGCCCTATGAGTCAGCCCATCATTATAGAATATAGCTTTCCCTTCTCGGGATCGGAAGTGCGCCTTTCACACAAGGTCTTTTACCCCGTCGAGCGCTATAACATCCTGGTAGTAGATGCGGGTATAGATGTGAAAAGCCCCAGGGTAGAATTCAGAGGCCGGGTGGGGCAGGGTGAAGCTCAGTATCTCAATTATGAGGGAAATAACCTTGAGAAAGGTTCTGAACTGGTCATTGAACTCAGCGGCCTGAGGAAGGTCGGACGGCCTTCCGGCTTTGGAAAGTCCTGGTGGAGCATTGCCCTGGTGACTTTGCTCCTGCTGGCCCTCTTCGTGGCTTACCCTCTGCTCCGGCGGAGGGCCCGGCTGGCGCCTGTTTCCTCGCTTGAGGAGCAGCTCCTCCAGGAACTGGCCGAGCTCGACGATGCCTTCGAGCAAGGGCTCATAGACGAAGAGACGTATAGGCACAGGCGGGAGGAGAAGAAAAAGCACCTGTTACAGCTGCTAAGGAAGACGGAAAGAAGGTGATGATCCTGATCCAGGGGCTTGTCAAATCCTTTGGCGACAAAGAAGTCCTGCGAGGAGTGGACTTAGAAATCCAAAAGGGAGAATTCCTAACCCTGGTGGGTCCCAATGGGGCCGGGAAGACCACCCTGCTGCGCATCCTGGCTACCCTGGTCAAGCCCGGTGGTGGCAGAGTGGTTATAGATGGTCTGGATTTGAACAAGGATGCCGTGGAAATCCGCCGTCGCATCGGGTTGGTTTCCCACCATCATTTCCTGTATGATGAACTCACCGCTGAGGAGAACCTGCGCTTTTACGGGATGATGTATCAGGTGCCCAGACTGGAAGAACGCATAGATGAGATGCTGGAACTGGTAGGTTTGAGCGCACGACGCCACGAACGGGTGCGCACTTTCTCCCGGGGTATGTTGCAACGCCTGGCCATCGCCAGAGCGCTCATCCACGCTCCCCCTGTCCTGCTCCTTGACGAGCCTTTTACCGGGCTGGACCAGTATGCCGCCGGGGTGTTTCAGGAACTGCTGACAAATCTGGTGAACAAACATCACACCATCCTCATGACCACCCACAACCTGGAGCAGGGCCTTGTGATGAGCCATCGGCTGGCTGTGCTTCATAAGGGGCGCATCGCTTACCAGGCTGCCCGTGGGGAGTTGACCCTTGAGGAGTTCAGGGAAATTTACACCAGACTCCTCGTATAACTGCCACGAAGCCAGTAAAGGATTGAAGGCGATTCCTTCCCGCTCTCCGAGCCTCGGTGGGGTGATCAAAGCGAGGTTTGCGATGCGGGCTTACCTGGCACAGGTTTTCGCCATCATCTGGAAAGATGTTCGCTCCGAATGGCGGACGAAGGACATCTTCAGCTCAATGTTCGTCTTCGTCATCTTAGTCATCCTGATTTTCAATTTCGCTTTTGAGCTGAGGGTGGAGAATGTGAAACAAGTTGCACCCGGGGCACTCTGGGTAGCTTTCACATTCGCCGGGGTTCTGGGGCTCAACCGCTCTTTCATTCTGGAGAAAGACAAAGGGTGCCTGGAAGGGCTTCTTCTGGCCCCGGCCGACAGAAGTGCCGTTTACCTGGGCAAGATGCTGGGCAACCTCCTCTTTATGGCTGTGGTGGAACTCATCACCCTCCCCATTTTTGTGGCCCTGTTTAACGTTAATCTTTTCCGCCCGGCCCTTTTCCTCGTCATTGCCCTGGGGACAATAGGGTTTGCCGAGGTGGGCACTCTCTTTGCAGCGATGGCCGTTAACACCCGGGCCAGAGAGGTAATGCTGCCAGTGTTGCTCTTCTCGGTCTCGGTGCCCATTATCATAGCTGCCGTCAAGGCCACTGGGGCCGTGCTCGATAACAACCCGTTCAGCGAGATGGCCCCCTGGTTGAGATTGCTGATAGTGTTTGATGTGATCTTCCTGGTCATCTCCTTCATCTCTTTTGAATACGTAATGGAGGAATGAAGATGACCTTTAGGTGGAATATGCCCCTGGCTATCCTGAGCACTATCGCCATCATCGGTGGGCTTTACATGGCCCTGCTGTTCGCTCCCACTGAGGTCACGATGGGAGATGTCCAGCGCATTTTCTACATCCACGTGCCTTTAGCCTGGATAGGCTTCTTCGCCTTCTTCGTGACCTTCCTGGCTGGTATCGCTTATCTCTGGAAAGGCGATATGAAATGGGACCGGCTTGCTGTCTCTTCAGTGGAAGTCGGTGTGGTCTTTATGGCGATGGCCATCGTCACCGGCTCCATTTGGGCCAGACCTGTCTGGAATACGTGGTGGACCTGGGACCCCCGCCTCACCCTTTCCACCGTGGTGCTGGTGATTTACATTGCCTACATTATGCTGCGAGCGGCAGTGGAAGAGCCGACCAGGCGAGCCCGGTTCGCAGCTGTGTTCGGCATCGCCGGGTTCGCTTCAGTTCCCCTCGACTTCTTCGCCATCCGCTGGTGGCGCACCATCCACCCTGTAATCTTTGAAAGCAAGGGCTTTCACCTCTCCCAACGGATGCTTGCCACCTTACTCATCTGCCTTGTCGCCGTCACCCTGCTTTATTTCACCCTGCTTATCCAGCGCCTGCGGCTGGAAAACTTCCGGGTTGAAGTGGAGAGGCTAAAAAAAGTGGCAGACTCGAAAAGAACTGGAGGTAAATGATGGGCTACCTCTTCGGCGCTTACGCTGTTTTCTGGCTCGGGACTTTCCTGCTGGTTCTCAGCATTGAAATAAGACAGAAAAGCTTAGAAAGAGAACTCCAGGCCCTGAAGAAGCGACTGGAGAAAGAGGGTTAGGGCTGCTCAACCAGACGAGCCTATCATCAGGGCGGACAGGCTATAAGCTGCTTTCGCTCTCCCCGGATTGTTCCAGAGGCGAGGGAACTCCGGTAATCCGGCCGGCGTCTTCAATATCGGAAATTTGCAGAAGGAGGCCAAGCCATGAAAAAGTTTCTGCCTTTTGTTCTGTTAACAGTGCTTCTTGCAGCAGGATGCAAAGCCCGTCCCACCCCTTCAGCGCTCAAAGCCGTGCCTCCCCTCCCCACCCCAGCTCCGCTTCCGTTCACACAAGAAGTGGCCGGCCGGGGCATCCCTTCCGTTACCGACAGGATGATAATCCGCCGGGCTGAGATCTCCCTGGTCGTTCAGGATACGAAAGAAGCCATATCCAGAGTTGAAGCGGTAGCAGTGGAAAAGGGGGGTTACCTCCAGCAATCCAGCGTCTGGAAAGAAGGCGAAAGCCTCAAAGCCCAGCTCACCATAATGGTGCCCGCGGCCAGATTTGAGGAAACCCTGGAAGCCCTGAGGAAGCTGGCCGTTGACATCCTGAGCGAGTCGGTGTCGGGCCAGGATGTGACCGAGGAATACGTGGACCTTGAAGCGCGGCTGAGGAACCTGGAAGCTGTGGAGAAAGAGCTCAGAGAACTGCTGGCCACCGTCAGGGAACGCTCCGGAAAAGCTGAGGATATAATGGCTGTGTATCGGGAGCTCACCCAGGTGAGAGAGGAGATCGAGAGGGTGAAGGGCCGGATGAAATACCTGGAGCAGATGACCAGCTTCTCCACCATCGTGGTCAACCTGACCCCAAGCATACTGGCCCAGCCCGTGGCCCCCACAACCTGGAAGCCGGCCAGAACTCTCTGGCGTGCCGCCAGGGCACTGGTCAGGGTCTTTCAGTTCCTGGTGGATGCCGCCATCTGGTTAATCGTGGTGATCGTTCCGGTGCTCCTGCCTTTCGCCCTCGTGGCTTATCTGATCTGGCGGAAAGCCAGGAGACCGAAGCCCAGGCAGGAGGTTAAGCAGTGAAGGTCATCGTGGTGCCCCATACCCACTGGGACAGGGAATGGTATTTCCCCTTTGAAAGGTTCCGATACCACCTGGTGCGGATGTTGGATGACACCCTGGACATACTGGAGAAAGACGAGAAGTTCACGCACTTCCTGCTGGACGGCCAGGCCGTCATAGCCGAAGATTACCTGGAAATTCGGCCCGAAAAGCGGGAATCCCTGAGGAAAGCCATAGCGCAGGGCCGCCTCTCCACCGGCCCATGGTATACCATGCCCGATGAGTTCCTGGCCGGAGGAGAAGCCCTTATCCGCAACCTGCTGGAAGGCCATAGGGTGGGGGAAGCCCTGGGAGGAGTCATGAAGGTGGGCTACCTGCCAGACCCCTTCGGCCACGTGGCTCAGATGCCCCAGATCCTGCGGGGGTTCGGCATAGAGACGGCCTTCCTCACCCGCGGCGTGGCACCCTCCAGGTCCGAATTCTGGTGGGAAGCCCCCGATGGCTCCAGAGTCCTCACCCACTGGTTCGCTGCCTCCTACTGCAACGCCCGCAACTTAACTCAGAACCCGGAAGAGTTCGAGCTCGGCCCCTTCAGAGGGCTTGACTCACTCCTGGAGTTCCTGGCCGGCCTCTCCACCACCGATGCGGTCCTGCTCATGGCCGGGTGCGACCACATGGGGCCTCAGAAGGACCTGCCCTCGGTCCTTGAATCCCTGTCGGCCCGGACAGGCCACTCCTTCACCGTGGGTTCCCTCGCCGATTACATTGAACTTCTGGACGAAGGCCAGGAACTGGAGGTCGTGAGAGGCGAATTGCGGACCCCCTTCTTCGCTCCTCTCCTCCCCGGGGTGCTTTCTTCCCGGATTTACCTCAAGCAGATGAACCACCAGGCTTTCACTCTGCTCAACTTCTACGCCGAAGCGCTCGCCTCCTTCGCCACAGCGTTAGGTGAAGCCTATCCTTCGCAATTCCTCAGGCACGCCTGGCGACTCCTCCTCAAGAACCATTTCCACGACTCTATCTGCGGAACTTCGGTGGACGAAGTGCACCGGGAAATGGCGGTGAGGTTCGCGCAGGTGGAGCAAATAGCGGGAGAGCTGGTGGAGGACTACCTCCAGCGGATCGGGCAGAGAGTGCGGGACGGAGAAGGGGTGAGCGTCCTGGTCTTCAACCTCACCTCATCCCGCCGGACCGATGTGGCCGAAATATGGATTGAGCCGAGGCTTCACCCTCCGAAGGGGCGAGCTCAGGAGCCAGGCCCCGAGGATCTGGACCTGAACCGCTGCGTCCTCCTGTCCCCTGAGGGCAAAGCGATCCCCTTCAGGATCGGCGAGAGGGCCCTGGAAAGCAGGGACATCCTGGAAGGGGTCAAGCACGTGGAGAGGGTTAAAATATCTTTCCTGGCTGAGGACATCCCGCCATGGGGCTA
>DAOUCW010000052.1:0-1788 GCA_034431695.1 Anaerolineae bacterium
AGCCCAGGCCGCCCTGGAGGCCAGGGGAACCCCGATTTCCGAATGGCTGGCTCAGGAACGGAGCCGGGTCAGGGTGACCATCTACCGGGAACAGATGCGCGTCCCCTTCCGGTTTCCCACCCCCACACCCGCATTCCCTCAGGCGCCTGATTTCACCCTGCCCAGGGCCGGGGGAGGAACCCTGACCCTGTCTGACCTGCTCGCCCGGGGGCCGGTCGTCCTGGCCTTCTTCCAGCGGTGTGGCTGAGGGCCGGACCGCACGCAACTCGTGGAGTTGCGGAACCGATACGAGGACTTCAAAGCCCGGGGAGCAGAAGTAGTCGCCATTGCCGTGGCACCGCTGGAGGCGGTGGAAGGAGTGCGAGCCTCCATCGGTGCCCCGTTCCCCCTGCTGGCCGACTCAGACCACCGGGTCGCCGAGATGTATGGGGTATACAACCTCCTGGGGGACGGGCTGGCTGCGCCGGCGGTGTTCGTCCTGAAGGAAGGAACCATCCGCTGGTCCTACGTGGGCAGGAGCCCAACCGACCGCCCACCGGCGGAGGAGATTCTGGCCCATTTGGAATAAGCGGCTGCGAGCGCACAGTCCTGAAGACGCAAAAGTCTCCCTGACCGGGCGGTAGAGGCGGGCCAAGGAACTCCTGACAGTAAGCCGGAGCCGTTTTCCGCCGGATTGGACAAAATCAGCAAAGTGAGGTATTATAGCAAATTGAAAATCTCTCGGGAGGAGGTGCGCTTTGCCCAACACGAAGTCTGCGGAGAAGGAGCTGAGAAAGGCCGAGAAAAGGCGCTTGAGGAACATGTATTATCGCTCCAGGGCACGCACTTTCGTGAAGAAGGTGCGGAAGCTCCTGGCCGAAGGCAAGCTGGAAGAGGCGAAAGAGGCCCTGAGGCTCGCCATAAGCGCCCTGGATAAGGCGGCCCAGAAGGGCGTGATCCACAAGAACAACGCCGCACGCCGTAAGTCTCGCCTGATGAAGCTCTTCAATTCCTACCTCTCCAAGACAGGGGCAGCCGCCTGAGGCCCCACGCTTAAAACCCGGAGCGCCCCGATGGCTCAGGCCTGAGGGGCTAATTTTTTGCTTTCATGAAGGAAGAAATTCTGATTCTGAGCCTTGATGACCACAGGTGCCTGGATCCCTCCCTGGTGGGGTTCAAGGCTGCTAACTTAGCCAGGGCCCTCAGAGAGGGGTTCCCCGTTCCTCCGGGCTTCTGTCTCACCACCTCGGCTTCCCGGCTCCTGAGGGAAAGCGGAGGAAGCTTCCCCCAGGCCCTGCGCGAAGAGGTGAGCAGAGCCCTCCGCAGCCTTCCTCCGGGCAGGCTGGCAGTGCGCTCTTCGGCCACAGTGGAAGACTCAAGCTCCTTCTCCTTCGCCGGCCAGGCCTCAACTTTCCTTGACGTTGAACCGGAAAATCTGGAAGAGGCGATCCTGAACTGCGTGGCTTCCCTGGACAATCCGCAGGCCAGGAGCTACCGGGCCTTCCACAACCTCCCCGCCGGAGAGATGGCCATCCTGATCCAGTTGATGGTCCCGGCCGACAAAGCCGGAGTGGCCTTCACCCGTGACCCGGTCACAGGCGAAGAGGTCGTGGTGATTGAGGCGGTGAGGGGGTTTGGGGAAGCGCTGGTGAGCGGGCAGGCCCAGCCGGAACGCTACCGGGTCAAAGGCATGACCCCCGAAAGCGGAGGGGAAATCCTCTCGTCCGGGGAGGTTCAGGCTGTAGCCGGAATGGCGCTGGCCCTTGAGAGGATTTTCGGCTGCCCGCAGGACGTGGAATGGTGCTGCAA
>DAOUCW010000053.1:0-2829 GCA_034431695.1 Anaerolineae bacterium
CTATCGCCCCGCCGATGGCCGTTACGGCGAGAACCCGAACCGGATGCAGCTCCACTTCCAGTTCCAGGTGATCCTCAAACCCGACCCCGGCAACCCCCAGGAGATCTACCTTGAAAGCCTGAAGTCCCTGGGCATTGACCCCACCCAGCACGACATCCGATTCGTGGAAGATAACTGGGAATCACCCGCCCTCGGAGCATGGGGACTCGGCTGGGAAGTCTGGCTCGATGGCCTGGAGATAACTCAGTTCACCTACTTCCAGCAGGCCGGCGGCATTGACCTGAACCCGGTAGCTGTGGAGATAACCTACGGACTTGAGCGCATAGTCATGTTCCTCCAGCAGGTCAGGAGCGTCTGGGAAATTGACTGGGACGGCATCCACACTTACGGCGACATCCTCCTCCGTTCGGAGGTGGAGCACTGCATTTACGACTTTGAGGAAGCAGACGTGGAGAGGCTCCGGCGCCTCTACAACGAATACGAAGCTGAAGCCAGGCGCTGCCTGGAAAGAGGCCTCGTCATCCCGGCCCACGACTATATCCTCCGCTGCTCCCACACCTTCAACCTCCTGGACTCCAGGGGGACCATAGGGGTGGCTGAAAGGGCCTGGTATTTCGCCCGGATGAGGGAACTGGCCCGTCAGGCAGCTCAACTCTACCTGAATCAACGTCAGGAAGCAGGCTTCCCCTGGCTGACCAGGGTTCCGGCCCCGCAGAAAGAAGAAGTCCCGCAGGAGCGGGAAGAGACGAAAGATCTGCCCCCTCACGCCGATGCCCTCCTTGAAATCGGCACCGAAGAACTTCCTGCCCGCGACTTAAGCTCGGCAATCGAGCAAATCCGGGAACTCGCCCCGGAGCTCCTCGCCCAGGCCCGCCTCCGCTACGAACGCTTCTACGCAGCCGGAACACCCCGCCGCCTCGTCCTCTACATCAGAAACCTCGCCTCTTCCCAGGAAGAGGAAGAAACGGTCATAAAAGGGCCTCCTGCTTCGGCAGCCTTTGACCCCGAAGGCAAACCGACGAAAGCCGCCATCGCCTTCGCCGAAAGGCATGGCCTCAGGGTGGAAGACCTGGAAGTGCGGGAATACGAGGACAAGCGCTACGTGGTGGCTGTGATCCGGAAAGCAGGGAGAGCAACCCCTTCCGTCCTGGCCGAGCTTTTCCCCAGGCTCATTTCATCCCTGCGTTTCCCCATGACAATGCGCTGGAACGATAGCGGCGTCAGGTTCTCAAGGCCAATCCGCTGGATCGTGGCCCTCTTCGGAGATAAGGTGGTGAATTTTGAATACGCCGGAGTTCGCTCCGGCCGCACCACCCGGGGCCTCAGGCCCGAAGGCTCCCCTCCCATCACCATTGAGAAAGCAGAAGACTACTTCAGGGTTATGGAAGAAGCCGGGATCGTGGTGGATGTTGAGGAGCGCAGGAAGGCAATAAAGAAGCAGGCAGCCGAACTCGCAGCGGAAGTGGGTGGGATCATACCCGACGACCCCGCCCTGCTGGAAGAAGTCGCCAACCTCGTGGAAAGACCAACCGCCCTCCGGGGGAGCTTCGCCCCATCCTTCCTCCGCCTCCCCCAGGAAGTCCTCATAACCGTTATGGAGAAACACCAGCGCTACTTCCCGATCCTCTCCGGAGATGGCAAACTCCTCCCCTACTTCATCGCCGTTCGCAATGGGGACACCAGGCATCTGGATATAGTCCGCAGGGGTAATGAGGAAGTCCTGCGGGCCCGCTTCTCCGATGCCGATTACTTCATAAACACGGACATCAAAAAACCCCTTGAAGATTACCTACCCAGGCTCGGCGGACTCACCTTCCAGGAAAAGCTTGGTTCCATGCTGGACAAAGTGAACAGGCTGGAGAAACTGGTGCCCTGGCTCTGCCGACGCCTCGGCCTTTCCGAAGAAGAAACCCGCAAAGCTTCCAGGGTCGCCCACCTTTGCAAGGCCGACCTGGCTACCCAGATGGTCATAGAACTCACGAGCCTGCAGGGGGTAATGGGCCGTCACTATGCCCTGCACTGGGGGGAAGATCCCGAAGTGGCCGAAGCCATCTTTGAGCATTACCTCCCCCGCTTTGCCGGCGATTCCCTGCCCCGCACCATCCCCGGCACCGTGGTGGGCATCGCCGACAGGCTGGACAGCCTGGTCGGACTCCTGGGGGTTGGGCTCGCCCCCACCGGCTCTGCCGACCCCTACGGGCTCCGCCGGACGGCCCTGGGCCTCGTCCAGATCCTGGTGGATAAAGGCATAAGCCTGTCCCTGAGGGAAGCCCTGGCCGAGGCAGCCCGCCTGCTCTCCTTTGAAGTTCCCGAAGAGACGCTGAAAGAAGCGTGGGAGTTCGTCGTAGCCAGGATGAGGGGCCTCTTCCAGGAAAGAGGCTACCGGCCCGATCTCGTGGAAGCTGTCCTGGCTGAGCGGGCCGACAACCCATACCTTGCCTGGCGCACACTGCAGGACCTCGCTCGCTGGGCGCAGAAGCCTGAATTCCCCACGGTAATGACTGCCTTCATCCGGCCGGCCAGGATAGTGAAAGATGTGCCGGGGCTACTTCCTCTGAACCCGGAGCGCTTTACCGAACCCGCCGAGCTCAACCTCTACCGTGCATACCTGGAAGCGGAGGAGAAAAGGCGGCGCGTGGACGACATTGACGGCCTGTTCGCCCTGCTCATGCCCCTCGTGGAACCGATTGACAGATTCTTCTACGAAGTCTTCGTCATGGTGGAGGACAGGGAAGTGAGGGAAAACAGGCTTGCCCTCCTCCAGCGCATCGCCCTCCTCCCCAGAGGCATTGCCGACCTCTCCCGCGTAGAGGTATAATTTTAAGGGGG
>DAOUCW010000054.1:0-2181 GCA_034431695.1 Anaerolineae bacterium
TTACAAGGGCTTCTGGCAAATGCGAGGTCCCGACGGTCAACTCTTTGGTGAGCGGGCCTACGTGATGATCGTGGTAGCCCAGCCCACCCCAACGCCCGATACTCGACCCACCGTCTCCATCACCATCATCAACGATACTAACGGCACGCTGACCCTGAGCCTCTCTGGCCCTTCAACTTACCGCTTTACTTTCGGCCCCGGCAGACAAACCGTCCGGGTCATCCCGGGCACATATTCCTACACCGCCTGGGGCTGCGGCAGAGCCAGCGCAAGCGGCACCTATGATCTCTCGGAAGGGTCCGAGTGGCGCTTCTGGTGCCGGTGAATGCGAACGCGATGAGTGGCAGCCCACCAACGAATTGAATTTGCAAAATCACACGCGGTAGCCGACGAGGCCGAGGGTCCCGGGACCGAAGTGAACGGCCAGGGAGGTCGCCAGGTCGGTCAGGAAGATCTCGCGGCAGTTGAAAAGGTTCCTGACCCGCTCCAGGAGCTTCAGTCCCTCTTCAGGAGCCTGCGCATGGACCACCGCCAGGTTAACGGGATCCTCGGTCCCAAGCCTTTCCCTGAGCATCTCCACCATCCGGTCAATGGCCCTGGCCGTGGTTCGGACTTTTTCCTTGAGTTCCAGCAAGCCCTGTTCCGCCGTCACTATGATCTTCACGTTGAGGAGGGAAGCCAGCGCACTCTGGAGTTTGCCCACCCTCCCGCTCATCCGGGCGAAGCGCAGGTCCACCATCAGGATGATTATGTTCATCCTGTCCCTGAGGACCCTGAGCCTTTCCAAGATCTGCTCAACGGAAGCACCGGCCTTCGCCATCCTGGCAGCCTCCAGGACCATGTAGCCAAGGCCGGCAGAACCCGAGAGGCTGTCGAAGACATGGACTCTCACCTTATCGGCCACTTCCTTCGCAGCCATCTCGGCGGAGCGGCAGGTCCCACTGAGCTTCCCGGTAACGTGAATGGAAATTATGTCGGTTGCTTCCCCGGCCAGCCTCTCGTAAACCTCAAGGAATTGTCCCACAGAGGGCTGCGAAGTGGCAGGAATTATGCCCGTCTCCTCTATCTTGCGGTAGAAAGTGTCCCGGTCAATTTCTACCACATCAAGGTATGTTTCGTTGCCGAACTGAATGTTTATAGGGACAACGGTCACGTCCAGTCCCCTGTAGAACTCAGGCGGAAGATCGCATGTTGAATCGGTGACTATCTTTATCATCTCGCCCTCCTTTCGGCTCAAGTTATTGCCGGGCTGTAAACGACGCCTATGAGGCCAGGCCCGCCGTGAACGGCTATAACCGAAGTTATTTCGGCCGTGAAAATGCGGTTCGGCCGAACCCTCCTGAGGAGCTCATCCCTGAGCGTGAGGGCTTCCTCAGGGCAATCGGCATGGAGAACGGCCAGGTCAACCCGACCGAGCCTCTCCGCCGCCTTCTCCACGTGGGAGATTATTTGCGCCAGAGAGCGGGATCTGGTCCTGGTCTGGCCTATGACCACGACTTCGCCGTCTTTCATGGAAAGGATGGGTTTAACATCCAGGAGGGAAGCCATCATCGTCTTGATAGCCCCTACCCTCCCGCTGGCATGGAGATACTTGAGGGTGGAAACCGTGGCCACGATGTTGATCTTCTCACGGAGCTGGTGAATTAGACTGAGGATTTCATCCTTTGAGCGGCCTTTCCTGGCGGCCCTGGCGGCAGCCTCGGCCATGAAGCCTGTTCCGGTGGCTATGGAGAGGGAATCCACCACCTCTATGTCAAGCTCCGGCAGGGAGGCCCGAGCCAGCAGCGCCGAATTGTATGTTCCGCTGTGCTTTGAGGTGATGAGGATGGCGATTATGGACTTAAATTTCTCGGCCATCTTCCTGAAAGCTTCCTCAAACTTCCCGGGAGGGGGCTGGGAGGTCTGGGGCAGGATGCCCTCACGCATCCTGCGGCAAAGCTCTGTTGTAGTTATGTCAAACTCTTCGTAGGTTTCAGAGCCTATGTGGACGTAAAGGGGGACTATTTCAATCCCCAGCTCCTCAATGATTTCCCTGGGAAGGTTGCACGAACTATCGGTCAGAATGCCGATCATGGCTTTCCTCCCTGGTGGGATAGAAACACCGGAGCTAAAGTTCGTCCCTGAGCATTTCCCGGAGGGCTACCAGGGCGCGGTGGTAGAGGGCCTTGCTGGCGCGTTCGG
>DAOUCW010000055.1:0-3011 GCA_034431695.1 Anaerolineae bacterium
AACCTCCACCCCCGCACCGACAGCCCTCGCCACCACCGGCTGGACTGGCCTGATCCTCCTGGCCGGTGGAATAATGCTTGCCCTCCTGGTGCTCACCCTGCGCTGGCTGAGGGGAAGGATCATCATCCGGGGATAAGGAGGGGAAAATGCGCAGACTGCTCCTTTTAGCGGGGGTAAGTTTCGCCTTCCTTGCCCTTTCCCTGCTTACCCTTTCGCTCAGTTCATCCATAGAAAGCGCACCGCCGAGGCCCACACCTACCCCCATCGCAACCGAACAGGCGGAGGAAGGGGTAACTGCTCTGGCCCTCCCGGACCTCGTCATTGAAGAGATCTCCTTCTCTCCGGATCCCCCTCTGGTCAACAAACCGACCCAGATAATGGTGCGCATAAAGAACGTCGGGGGTGCCCTGCCCATAACCAATAACTTCTTTGCCGACCTCTACATAGAGCCGCCTCAGCCACCGGAGCAGGGCCAACACGGCGATATCCAGTGGCCGGTGCAGGCTGCGTGGGTAAGAAACTCCGGACAGGCCTATACCTTAACGGCCCAGTATGTCTTCACCAGAACCCGCACTTTCAACATTTACGCCCAGGTTGATACCGATGGCACAGTTAAGGAGACGAACGAGGGCAACAACATCTTTTACCGCCAGCCTCCGGTTAGAGTCGTGACCTCAAAGAGCTTCCTGCAAATCACCGCCCAGGATTTCCAGAAGGGCTTTTCCAACCTTGACCTTTCACCCATCACCGGCCTCATCCGCCTCAATGCGGTTTACGATGAGCCCTGGCAGGAGCCTGCCATCTACACCGGCACCGACCGGATGGTGAACGATCCGGTTAATTCAATCAAAACCGAGGCCAAAATAGTCAGAGGGCCCGGTAATACCCTCTACGTCATCTGGACCGATGGGCGCAATGGTCCTGTTTACAACAAAGACATCTTCTTCGCTTATTCCACCGATGGAGGCAACACCTGGAGCTCCGACATAACCGTATGCGGAGCCTACGGCAACCAGGAATCGCCCGCCCTGGCCTATTACGGTGGAAAACTTTACGCCGTGTGGGAGGATTCGCGGAATGGCGCTACCAGGGGCTACGACATTTACTTCGCTTACTCCGAGGATGGCGGACTGACCTGGCATGAGGTTGGCCCGATAAACGATGACACCGGCAATGCAAGGCAGGTCAACCCTTCCATCGCCGTCAACCCTGCCAATGGTCACATCTACGTGGTCTGGCAGGACCAGCGCAATGGCAACAACGACATCTACTTCGCTATGTCCACGGATGGGGGGCGAACCTGGTCCAGAAACGTCTTTGTCACCGATTATCCCTATGCCAAGCAGCAATCCCAATCGGCTCCGGCCATAGCCGTCACACCGCTCGGCAGGATTTACGTGGTCTGGGAAGACAACCGCTACGATTCCGGCGACATCTTCTTCACCTGGGGCGCAGAGTGCTCTGAGCCCGATTGTGCTCCGGCCACCTTCCACATAGACCAGAAGATCAATCAGGATGCCGCGGGAGCGCTTCAGAGCGAGCCCACTGTGGCCGTCTCCCCGGTTTACCTCAAGATAACTTATGCCCGTGAATTTTCCCCCGAAGATCCTTGCTGTCCGACCCCTGTCACCCAGGCCGTCACTTTCACCGCTTATTACCAGGGGAACGCCATCCACTTCGCCTGGACCGATTACCGCGAGGATCCCGAAGGCGACATTTTCTATGCCTGGACCTTTGAGGACTATTTTAAGAGGGTATGGTCAAAAGTGGAGCCGCCCACTATTACATGCGATTTGTTGCCGCGTTCCCTGGTCTTCCCTTCCGTTTATACCTGTGCCCCTTGCTGCGGTTGCACCCTCTACACCATCTTCGGAGATGTAAAAGTCAAGGGGAGGGAGATATGCCCTACACCCGGGTGCTTGGCTCCGGATAAGCCCCCGGCTGTTGAAGAGAACTTCGCCCAGAAAACCCCTGCCCTTGCCCCGAGGTCTAACTTCATAGACTTTGATTCAGACTGGGGCCTCGGCGTTGGGGTCCACATAGCCTGGGCCGATAACCGCAACTACGAGCCCGGAGTGAACTACGACATATTCCTGGTCAATACCTGCAACCCCATCCTCCAGTCCCCGGAGAACTCCTTAATCCCTTATGCCCCCTCCACACCCTGTAAGAACTCGGAGTGCAACGAGAAATGCGAGCAGACTATCTGCACAGATTACCAAGTGTGCGGGGAAACCAAAACGGCCTGTTTCTGCGCCAACTTTTACTTCGGGGAAGAGTATACAGTTAACGATAACGTCAAAGTTCACGGCCTCCTGAACGAGAAATACCTGGAGATGGCACCAGCTTCCGCAATACAGGCCAGGCCATCCATAGCGCCTTCGGGCCGGCAGGGGGGATCCTGCGGTTGCCTGATTGAAGCACCCTACGTTGTTTGGGAGGACAACCGCCGCACCGATCCCAGCGCAGGCCGCGAAACCACGAGGGATATTTTCTTCGCGAAGCCTGCCATCAACAACAGGGGCCTCTACATCTCGCCGGTAATAGATGTAGGGGCAAAGGCCAAATGGTATTTCATTGAATACTGGGGAGTCACCCCTCTTGGCACAACGGTGACTCTCCAGACGAGGACCGGTAATACCCCATGGCCCGATTCCTCCTGGACGAGCTGGACTGGCTCCAGGTGCGTGGGAGGAAGGTGCTATTACGAGGGGCCGGCAGAAATAGTGAGCCCAACCCTTTCCGGCCCAACCGACCTCTACCCCGAATCCCGCTACATCCAATACAAAGTGGAAATGGAGTGCTGCGAAGGGTGTTCTCAGGTTTGCTGTCCCCCTTGCCTCAGTTCCTTCAAAATCCTCTACGAAGGGGGACTCAACCAGGTTTACCTTCCCCTCGTCCTCAAAAACTACTGAAGCCAACGGAGGTTTTATGCCCAAGATCGCCATCAGCGGAAAAGGAGGGGTAGGAAAGAGCACGCTGGCGGCTCTGCTGGCTTACATATACTCCCG
>DAOUCW010000056.1:0-2554 GCA_034431695.1 Anaerolineae bacterium
GAGGACACCCCCCGCACTCCCTGAAGGGGAGAAAAGTGCACGCTTAAGTTAGTGCCTGGAGCTGACCACTTTCCAGGGCTCTTCTGATCCTGTCGGGATAATCGGAGCCGATGCAATCCACGCCCCAGGAGGCCAGGAGGCGCGCTATCTCCGGTTCGTTTACAACCCACGTGCTTACGGCAAGGCCCGCTTCGTGGGCCCGCTCTATCAGGGCTTTGTCCACATAAGCAAAGTGGGGGTGAATGGCATCGGCCAGGGCGTCCCTGGCTGCTCTGACAGGATCCACCAGAGCTCCAACATAGAGGATACCTCCCGCTATCTCCGGCGCAATTTCCTTGGCTCTCCGGACAAACCTGTGGTCAAAGGAAATGATTTCCACTTCGCTCTCCATCCCGCAATCCCTTATGATCTCCACCGTCCTCTCCACGATGTCTTCCCGCTCGCCGAAACCCCTTTTGATTTCCACCACAACCGGCGTTTTCCCTCTGGCCCACTCCAGGACCTCTTCCAGCAGCGGTATCCTGGCTCCGGCGAATTCCGGTCCGAACCACTTGCCCGCGTCCAGGCCCTGAATTTCCTCCCAGGTTGATTCCCCAATAAGCTTCCTGAGCCCTGTGGTGCGCTCCAGGGAATCGTCGTGGCAGACCACTATCCGGCCGTCCCTTGTTATGTGAACATCAAGTTCAATGAGGTCAACCCCGAGCTGAAGGGCTTTCTGGAAAGATGGGAAAGTATTTTCCGGGGCATAACCTTTGGCCCCCCGGTGGCCAAGGATGAGGGTCCTTTTCTGCGCTCTGAGGGGGAATGCCATAGCTTCCCTCCTTCAGGAGTAATATCCCCTGTATTGGGGAGGCAGCATTGATGCTATTTCCCGCATAATTTTCTCCGTGAACCCTTCCAGAGCAGTCCTGTCCCGCGAGAAAGGCGGGGGCGCGATGGGCCTGCCGAAGGTCAAGGTGAGGCGAGGCCTCCTGAGCCGCAGGAGCTTCTCCACTGCATCCTCGGTCCCGGTTATCGCTGCGGGGACAACCGGAGCCTCCGCTTTCATGGCCAGATAAGCCACTCCGTTGCGGGCTTTCTCCAGGGCTCTTGAGGGGCTGCGGCGGGCTTCGGGGGCTAAGGCGAGAGCTTTCCCACCGGCCAGTGCCTCAAGCGAAAGGCGTATGACGTTGCGGTCAAACTCATCGCGGTGCACCGGTATGACGCCATAAAGGCGCAGGAGCAACCCGGTCACCGGAACCTTATAGAGGTCGGCCAGGGCTATGCCTTCTACTTCCCTCGGGGCAAAGGCCACCACAAGAGGGGCATCCAGGTGCCCCAGGTGATTTATGGCGATTATAACTGGCCCGCTCGCAGGCACATTCTCCCTCCCCCGAACCTCCACCCTGGTCAGAATCCGGAAAAGGAGCCTCAGGATGGGAACTGCGACCCGGCGGAAGAGTTTCCTAAGCATCGCCTATTATCTCCATCACTTTCCTGAAGACTTCTTCTGCGCCGAGGAAAGTGGTATCAATCACAATGGCGTCTTCAGCGGGGCGCAGGGGAGCCACCTGGCGTGAGCTGTCTATGCGGTCTCTATCCCGCATTATCTCAAGGACTTCCTGATAAGAGATATCCCTGCCCATGGCCAGGAATTCCCTCCAGCGACGCCTCGCCCTCTCTTCCAGCGAAGCATCAAGGTAAATTTTGAGGTCGGCTTCCGGCAATACAACGGTGCCTATATCCCTCCCCACCACGACAATCTTTCCCCTGAGGCCAATGCGACGCTGCTGACCTGCCAGGGCTTCCCTGACCCCTGGGTAGGCTGAGACAGGCGAGACGGCCCTATCAACCTCCGGCCTCCGGATCTCCCAGGTCACATCTTCCCCGTCCACGAAGACCGAGCACTGCCTTCCGTCCTGGACTGTGGGCTGAGTAACTTCAATGTGGAGGGAGCGGGCCAGGGCCGTGATGGCCTCTTCGTCCTCTATGGGGATGCCGCGCCTGAGAGCGACCCAGGTGACTGCCCTATACATCACGCCGGTATCAAAGTAAGTGTAGCCGAGTGCCTGGGCGAGCCTCTGGCCCAGAGTGCTCTTTCCGGAGGCTGCAGGGCCATCTATGGCTATGATGGAAGGCTTCATCTCCACCACCTCCGGAACCAATTATCCACATGCGGGCACTCTGGAGCAAATCTCGCCGCTGGAGGCGAAAGGGGTTCGCTAATACACAGGCAGTGAGGGGTCAACCTCCCGGGCCCAGGCGTTAATCCCGCCTTTCAGGTGCTTCACTCTGCGGAAACCTGCGCTGAGCAGGAGTTCCAGAGCCCGTGCTGACCGTGTGCCGGATTTGCAGAATAGCACAATTTCTTCGGAGCTATCAAGTTCGGACATCCTTGAGGCGAAATCCCCTAAGGGTATGTTTTGAGCTCCCGGGATCCGGGAAATCTCCAGTTCGTGCGGCTCCCTCACGTCAATCAGACGGATGCGCTCCCCGTTCCGTTTTGCGAGGGTGGGCAAATAGCGGGGTTTAAAAGCTTTCCAAGATGTATCGGGCTATCACGAGGCGCTGGATC
>DAOUCW010000057.1:0-3007 GCA_034431695.1 Anaerolineae bacterium
CATCTACCCCTCCTACAGAGGCCGGAGCATGGGCATCCCGATGCTCCGGGCCGGTATGTGGCTATACGACCTCATGGCCCTGAACCACCGCATCGGCCGATACCGGATGCTGGACGCTGCCAGAGCTATGGAAGTTGAGCCGGCTCTGGAGAAAACCGGCCTGCGGGGAGCAGCCTTCTTCTACGATTGCCTGGGCAACGATAGCCAGATCACCGTGGCTACCGCAAGGGCAGCCCATCAGGCCGGAGCAGCATGCGCAAATTACGTGGAAGCCTGTGGCCTGCTCAGGAGCGGAGGAAAAGTGCGGGGCATAGTTGCCCGGGATGTCCTTTCGGGAAGAGAAATTGAGGTGAAAGCCCGGGTCGTGGTGAACGCCGCAGGCCCCTGGGCCGACCACATCCTGGCACTTGAGTCGCCGGGATATACCGAAGGGCTTCGCCTCACCAAAGGCGTCCACCTGGTAGTGCGGCGTGAAAGGATTGGCAACCGCAACGCCATGGTCCTCTCTTCCCCGCGCGACGGACGCTTCGTTTTCCTCATCCCCTGGTGGGGGTTCACCCTCATAGGCACCACCGATACCGATTTCCACGGCGATCCCGACCAGGTCTGGGCCGATCCCGAGGACGTGGAATACCTGCTGGAAACCGTCAATTACAACTTGCCGCACATCGCACTGGAAGAGAAAGACGTGATAAGCACCTTTGCTGCCCTCCGACCCCTGGCTTTCAGAGGGGGCGCATCGCCCTACGAGGTTTCCCGCAAGCACCGAATCTTTGAAACTCCTGGGGGCATGCTCTGCATCGCCGGCGGCAAATACACCACCTTCCGCAAGATGGCGTGCGACCTTGTGGACAGGGCCGCTGCAAAGCTGGCCCGCGAGTTTTCCCGCTACCCCCGGGAGGAATGCCGAACTGCTCAGACCCCCCTCCCGGGCAGCGAAAGGCCTGTTGAAGAGGAAGTCCTCTCGGCCGCAGGGCAGACCACAGGTCTGGACCAGCAGGCCGTTGATTACCTCGTTTTCTCTCATGGGACTGGCACAGCGGAGCTGCTACGGATGATCCGTGAAAACCCATCCCTGGCCGAACCCATCGTCCCCGGCCTCCCTTACCTCAAGGCCCAGATACCCTACACCGTCCGCCACGAGATGGTCATGACCCTTCGGGATTTCATGATGCGCCGCACCCGCTTGCTCTACGAAGCCCCCGACGGTGGCCTGAGCGTCGCTCCCGAAATAGCCCGCCTCATGGCCGCAGAGCTGGGCTGGGAGCAGCCCAGGATCGAAGAAGAGGTAGAGGCCTGCCGGATGGAGTGGGAGAAAATCCAGCGCTTCAGGAAAGGGAATCCGTGAACCTGTTGTTGACCGGCAAGCCGGGCGTAGGGAAAACCACCATCATAAGGCGAGTTCTGGAAGCCCTGAACACCCCGGCCACTGGCTTTTACACCAGGGAAATACGGGGGCCTGGAGGGCGCCTGGGCTTTGAGGCTGTGACCCTGGCGGGGGAAAAGTGCACCCTGGCCCACGTCGACTTCAGGAGCCCCTACCGGGTGAGCAAATACGGGGTTGACGTATCCTCCTTTGAGCGGATCATCGTCCCCTCCATAGACCCCGACCTCCATCCGGAGGCTGCCCTCATCGTCATAGATGAAATCGGCAAGATGGAATGCTTCTCCTCGCGCTTCCGCGAAGTCGTGCTGAGGGCGCTGGATTCCGCCAAACCGGTGCTGGGGACCATCACACTCGGCGGTGGCCCCTTCATTGAGGGCATCAAACGCCGCCCCGATGTGGAATTAATCGTCGTGACCCCTTCCAGCAGGGATTTCCTCCCCCGCACAATCCTTGACAAGTTAGCCGGGATGGGGTTACACTGAGCCCGAGAAATAATGGCAAGAACGTGCCCCCTGGTCGCTGGTCGCGCATGCTTGACAGCTGGCATGGTTGGTGATAAAATATAGAAGCGAGATGGGGGATCGTCTAATCGGCAGGACAGCGGACTCTGGATCCGCCAGTCGAGGTTCGAATCCTCGTCCCCCAGCCTTTAAAGTTGAGAGGGGAGGTGCCGGAGAGGTCTAACGGGGCCGCCTGCTAAGCGGTTAAGGGGCCTAAAAAGCTCCTTCCAGGGTTCGAATCCCTGCCTCCCCGTTCCTTTAAAGAGGGGGCCCGTGGCCAAGTGGGAAGGCACCTCGTTTGCACCGAGGAGAGCGCCGGTTCGAATCCGGCCGGGTCCATGAAAAGCGATATGCGGGCGTAGTTCAGCGGTAGAACGCTTCCTTGCCAAGGAAGAGGTCGTGGGTTCGAATCCCATCGCCCGCTTGGTGCCGAGGTAGCTCAGGTGGTAGAGCATGCGGCTGAAAACCGCAGGGTCGTCGGTTCGACTCCGACCCTCGGCATAGGAGGCGCATTCGTCTAAGGGTTAGGACACGGGCCTTTCAAGCCCGTAGTAGGGGTTCGAGTCCCCTATGCGCCAAAGGTTGCGGGGTAGCTCAACGGGGAGAGCGGGCGGCTGTTAACCGTCTGGTTGTGGGTTCGAGTCCCACCCCCGCAGTCACGGGGCCGTAGTTCAGTTGGTTAGAATACCGGCCTGTCAAGCCGGAGGTCGCGGGTTCGAGGCCCGTCGGCCCCGTTTTGAGTAACTTCAGGCGATAAAGCTCCACAGCCCCCTTATTGAAGGGCCATCCCTGATGCAAAAACCGGGACAGGGGATGGCTCCTTTTTCTTCTTTAAAGGACTTCCCTCTTCCTTTTGCTTCTTGAATTATAATTCAAGGGATGAAAATTGTCAATGTTGAGCGATCTTCCGGGTGTGTCCCAAAATCGTCGGGAAGGGTTAATTGGCCCGGCAAATTTGTTCCCATGCCCACTTCCATTCACTTTTGCCTCCCATTCCGGCGCTCCGCAAGGCCAAAATGGCCACAAGACCCTCTGTTTTCCACCGCTGTCCCCGGTTCTTACACCGCCAACTAATCCCCTTACAGGCACTCTCCACCGCCCCACTCCCAATCGGATACCC
>DAOUCW010000058.1:0-14239 GCA_034431695.1 Anaerolineae bacterium
ACCTTGGTCAGGATGGGCACTATCTGGTAAAGGTCGCCCACGATGCCGTAATCGGCAACTTTGAAGATGGGAGCTTCGGGGTCTTTGTTTATGGCCACAATCACCTTGGAGGTGCGCATGCCCGCCAGGTGCTGGGCTGCACCGGAGATGCCACAGGCTATGTAGAGCTTGGGGTTGACGGTCTTGCCAGTCTGGCCCACCTGGTGGGAGTGGTCAATCCAGCCCGCATCCACGGCCGCCCTGGAAGCACCAACAGCCGCCCCCAGCACTTTGGCCAGCTCCCTGAGGACGTCAAAGCCCTCAGGCCCACCGAGACCACGCCCGCCGGAGACGATGATGTCGGCTTCGGTGAGTTCAATCTCTTCCCCTTCCTTCTTCAGGAAGCCCACAACTTTCGCCCGGACTTCACCCACATTGACCGGAACTTTCTCCACCTGAGCCTTGCGGGAATTATCGGGCTCAAGGGGTGGGAAGACATTCGGCCGGAGGGTGGCCATCTGGGGTGTGCTCCTGAGCTTTATCGTCTCAATGGCTCTGCCGGCATAGATAGGCCTGGTGATCAGGAGGCGGCCATCCCCATCCACGCTGAAGCCCGTGCAGTCCGAAGCCAGCCCCACACCCAGGCGCGTGGCAAGGCGAGGAGCCAGGTCTTTGCCGTTGGTGGTAGCGCCAATGAAGACCACATCGGGCTGGACCTTCTTCACAAGATCGGCCAGGACGGCGGTGTAAGCTTCGGCAGTGTAGAGCTGGAGGGAGGGATCGTCGGCAACGTAGACCTTATCAGCTCCATACCAGGCTAACTGCTCGGCAAGGGATTCCACCCCTGAACCCAGGAGCACCGCTTCCACTTTCCCATCGGATGAAGCGAGCCTCCGGGCTTCCCCAAGCATCTCAAAGGAGACTTTCCGGAGAGTCCCCTCGGACTGTTCTGCCACTACGAGGAAGTGCCTGGCCATCTTTCACCTCCCGCTTATATGACTTTAGCTTCTTCTCTCAGGAGCCGGACCAGTTCCCTGACAGCGGTTTCGGGGTCGCCCTGGATTATCTTGCCGGCCTTGCGCTCCGGAGGCGGATTAACCACCACCACTTCTCTCTGAGGGACCACATCCTCCGGCTTGAGGCCAAGGTCGGCCAGGGTCCAGACGGTGTAGGGCTTCTGGCGGGCCATCCTTATACCCTTGAAGGATGGGTAGCGAGGCTCGTTCAGTCCTTTCTGGGCAGTGATGACGGCGGGGAGGGGTGTCTCCACAACCTCTTTCCCCCCTTCCACTTCCCTTTCGGCCCTGGCGCTCTTCCTGTCCCCGGCGATCTCCAGTTTGGTGACTACAGAGACGTGGGGCAGGTTGAGCAATTCGGCCAAGGCGATGCCCACCTGAGCGTTGTCCTGGTCCACGGCCTGCTTCCCGCAAAGGATCAGGTCGTAAGGGAGCTTCTTGATGGCTTCGGCCAGGACCCTGGCTGTCACGAAGGCATCGCTACCGTCCAGGGCCGGATCGTTTATGTGGATGGCTTCGTCGGCACCCATGGCGAGGCCGGTGAGGAGGGCTTCCCTGGCTCTCTCCGGCCCTATGGTGATGAGGGTCACCTTGCCCTCCCCGAAGCGTTCCTTTATCCGGAGAGCCTCTTCTATGGCGAACTCATCGTAGGGATTCACCACGAACTGCTTTATCTCTTCTTCCACCACTCTCCCGTTCTGGACCTGGATCCGGATTTCGGTATCGGGAACCTGTTTCACGCAAACTATTATGTTCATAGCTCCTCCTCCCGAGGGGATTTAGACTAAGGCCTCAACCATAGCCATGGTCTGGGCCGGGGTGAAATGGCTGAGCTGGATCGCCTTGGACGGACAGGCCACAGCGCAGGCCCCGCACCCTTTGCAGAGGACGGCGTTCACCGTCATCACGCGGCGCTTCGGGTCCAGTTTGAGGGCTCCGAAGGCGCAGGTTGCCTCGCACAGCCCGCAGCCAGAGCATATTTCTGGATCCACCTTGCTGGTGACGGCCTCCACCTTAGCCTTGCCCTGCATGAGATACATCAGTGCCGAAGAAGCAGCAGCTCTGGCCTGGGCCACAGTATCGGCGATGTCCTTCGGACCCTGGCAGGCTCCAGCCAGGAATATGCCGTCGCTTGCGGTCTCAACGGGCCTGAGTTTGGGGTGAGCTTCGGCCAGGAAGCCGTCAACACTGCGGGCAAGCTTGAGGAGAAGGGCTACATCCTCCGTCTCCTTCCTCGGGACAAGCCCCGTGGCCAGGACCACCAGATCGGCTTCTACTTCCACGGGGCGGCCCAGCAGGGTGTCATCGGCCCTGACGATCAGTTTATCGCCCTTCCGGTAAACCTCGGAGACGCTCCCCCGGCGGTAAAGGACACCCTCTCCACGAACCTGGTCGTAAAATTCTTCCCCTCCTTTGGTGAAGCTGCGGACGTCCATGTAGAAAACGGTTACTCTGGCTTCGGGGAGCTTCTGCTTGACCAGCAGAGCCTGCTTGGCCGTGAACATGCAGCATATCCGGGAGCAGTAAGGGTTGCCGACGGTTTTGTCCCTGGAGCCGACGCAGTGGATGAAGACAACGCTCTCGGGCTTCTTCCCGTTCACGACGATCTCTCCGCCGGTTGGGCCATCGGGGGAGGCCAGGCGTTCAAACTCCAGGGCGGTGAGGACGTTGGGGTATCGCCCGTAGCCGAGTTCAGGCTTACGGCGGGCATCAAAGATGTCAAACCCCGTTGCCACGATTATGACCCCGAATTCCCGCTCCAGCTCCTCTTCCTTCTGGGAGAAGTCTATGGCGTCTTCAGGGCAGGCCGCCACGCACGGAGGTGTATCCCCTTCCCCGCACTTCCCTTCCTTCAGGTAGAGACAGTGTCGTGGGTCCACGGTGTAAACGGGCGGGTAAGCTCCTGCAAAGGGCAGGTAGATGGCCGAACGGCGGGAAAGCCCCGCATTGAACTCGTCGGGGACCTGGCCGGCCAGGACGCAGGCTTCGGCACATTTTCCGCAAGCCGTGCAACGATCGGCCCGGACGTAGCGTGGCCTCCTGAGAATGGTGGCCCTGAAGTTGCCGATGTATCCCTCAATTTGCTGGAGGGTTGAAGAGGTCAGTATTTCAATGTTGGGGTGGGAACTGACCTGCTTTATCCTTTCGCTCAGGAGCTGGCGAGCTTCATCCATTGCGGGGAAGGTGCGGGAAAGCTGGGCCATCCTCCCGCCGATGGTTGGCTCCTTCTCCACAAGGTAGACCTTATATCCAGCCTCGGCTATGGTCAGGGCAGAAGTCAAACCGGCTATCCCTCCGCCTATGACCAGGGCTGCAGGTGTTATGTCCACTTCCCTTTCTTCCAGAGGCTCTAAGAGGGCAACTTTGGCCACGGCGGCAGCTACCAGCTCCTTCGCCTTCTGCGTGGCAGCCCGGACATCGGAGTGGACCCAGGAGTTCTGCTCCCGGATGTTGGCCATTTCAAACTGGTAAGGGTTGACGCCCTTTTCCGCCACCACACTCCTGAAGGTGGGCTCGTGCATCCTGGGGGAACAGGATGCCACCACCACCCGGTTAAGCCCGAGCTCTTCAATATCCTGTTTGATGAGAGCCTGGCCCGGGTCCGAACACATGTAGGTGTAGTGGCGAGCCACCACCACGTTTGGGAGGGTCTGGGCGAAACGCACTACTTCTTCCACGTCCACCGTAGCGGCGATATTTATCCCACAGTGGCAGATGTAGACTCCAATTCGCACGGGCATGAGCTCTTTTCCTCCTAACCTAAACTCATGGCCACAAGCTCGGCTATGTCAAGGACCTTCAACTTTTCCTCAAGGCCGAGGGTCTTGACCGCATCCTCTAACATGGCCATGCAGAAGGGGCAGGCCACGGCCACGATCTCGGCGCCGGTGTCAAGGGCCTCCCGCACCCTTTCGTGGGAGAGGCGGACTTCTATGTTGGTGCCTTCGGCCCACATCCTGCCCCCGCCCCCCTCACAGCACAGGCTCCACTCCCGGCGACGTTCCATCTCCACCAGCTCAAGCCCGGGGATGCTCCGGAGAACGAAGCGCGGCTCGTCAAAGATCCCGTTCTGCTTGCCAAGGTAACAGGGATCGTGGTAGGTGACCTTCGCACGGACTTCGCCCGTGAGCCTGAGCTTGCCCTCCTTTATGAGATCGGCCAGGAACTGGGTGTAGTGGAGGACCTGGAAGGGGAGCTCGCCGTATTCGTTCTTGAAAGCGTTGAAGCAGTGAGGCGAGAGAGCCACCAGCTTCTCGGCTTTGACCTCGGAGAAGATCTCGTGATACTGTTCCACCACCCCCTCAAAGAGCTCTTTTTCTCCGAGGCGCCGGGCTTCGTGGGCGCAGCAGATCTCGTCTTCTCCCAGTATGCCGAAGTCCACCCCCGCTGCCTGGAAGGCTTTGACAAGAGCCCTGGCCACTTTCTGGATCCTTGGGTCATAAGCACCCATGCAGCAGGGGAAGAAGAGGACTTCAGCTCCTTCCTCCAGGATGTATTTTACGTCAAGCCCTTCGGTCCAGAGAGCTCTGTCCTGAGGGGGCATATTGAGGGGGTTGCCCCTCACCGTTATGCTCTTGAGGGCATCCCTGACGGTGGAGGGGATGCGGCCGCTCTCAACCAGAGCACCCCTCAGGGTTATTATCAGCCCGCACGGATCCACACCCTTGGGACAGCGCAGGGTGCAGGTCTTGCAGGTGGTGCAGTCCCAGAGCTCTTCGTGGCTCTCCGGGCTTATGGTATCGGATATGAGGGATTCGTAGATCAGACGGCGGATATTGAGGGATGTCTTGAGGGATACCGGACACCCCCCGGTGCACTTGCCGCACTGGATGCATTCCCTCAGGGTTAACTCATGGATGAATTCGCTGGTCTGGACCGGGCTCATAGGTTTACCTCCTGTTCTCCATCTGCTTAGCAAGCAAGACGAGAGCTGCAGCCGCTGCCGCCTTGGCATGGGCTACAGCATCGGGAATGTCTTTGGGTCCCTGGGCACAGCCCGCCAGGAATATGCCCGGACGGTTGCTCTCCACGGGGTAAAGTTCCCTCTGGGCCTCGGCGAAGAACCCCTCCTCGGTCCTTTCAATCCCCAGGATTTCCGCCAGCTTTCCGGCATCGCTCCTGGGTTCAAGGCCTGTGGCCAGGACAACCATATCGGCTTCCACTTCAACGGGGCGGCCCAGGAGCGTATCCTCTGCCCGCACTACGAGCTTATCGCCGCGCCTGTATATCTCCGAGACCATGCCCCTGCGGTAGACCACCCCTTCTTCCCTGACCCTGTCGTAGAATTCCTCAAACCCTTTGCCGAAGGCCCGCACGTCCATGTAGAAGACGGTCACCCTGGCATCGGGGATTTTCTCCCGGATGAGGTGGGCCTGCTTGGCGGTATACATGCAGCAGACCCTTGAGCAGTATGGATGGCCTACGGTCTTATCCCTTGAACCCACGCACTTTATGAAGACCACCTCTTTCGGCTCTTTCCCGTTCACCTTTATCTTTCCCCTGGTGGGGCCGGAAGCGGAGACCAGTCTCTCAAACTCAAGCCCGCTGAGGACGTTGGGGTAGCGTCCGTAGCCGAGTTCGGGTTTGCGGCGAGCATCAAACTGGTCGTAACCGGTGGCTACAACGATGGCGCCTACTTCAAGCTCAAGGATCTGCTCTTCCATTGAGTGGTTAATGGCTTTCGCCTGGCAGGCCCTCACACATTCCATGCACAGGGAGCAGATAGCACAGTTGAGGCAACGCTCGGCCTCGGCGACGGCCTCCTCCTCCCTGAACCCCATCTCCACCTCGCCGAAGCCTCTCACCCTCTCCTCTGGAGCCAGTTTCCGGACCTCATGCCTTGGCTTTGTGGAGGCCCGCTTCTCCAGTGGGAAAGAGCGGAACTGGCTTTCCACTTCCTCCAGGGAAACCACGTGCCAGGATGGCTCGGGGACTTCTACCTTCTCACCCCGGAGATACCGGTCTATGGCTATGGCCGCTTTCTTACCCTGAGCTATGGCTTCTATGACCGTGGCCGGGCCGATGGCCGCATCGCCGGCGGCGAACACTCCAGGGATACCCGTCTCCATGGTGGCCGGGTTGAACTGGATCGTCCCTCCCCTGGTGATCTCCACGCCGAGCCCGTCTCCCTCCACCATCTGGCCTATGGCCGGGATCACGGTATCGGCTTCCACGACGAACTCGCTCCCCTCAATGGGGATGGGACGACGTCGCCCGGAAGCATCGGGCTCGCCAAGCTGCATCCTTATGCATTCAACTCCGGTGACCCGGCCGTTCTCCCCCAGAATGCGGGTGGGAGCAACCAGGAACTGGATTTCAACCCCTTCCTCCTCGGCATCGGCCACTTCCCAGGGGCTGGCAGGCATCTCGGCTCTGGAGCGCCGGTAGAGGATGGTGACCTTCTCTGCCCCGAGGCGCCGGGCAATCCTGGAGGCATCTATGGCCACGTTCCCGCCTCCTATGACCACCACCCTCTTCCCCAGGGCAACTTTCTCTCCAAGGTTGACCCTGCGGATGAACTCCACTCCGGGGAAGACTCCTTCCAGCTCCTCTCCGGGGATGTTCAGCCTGAGGCCCCTGTGGGCTCCCACCGCCAGCAGGATGGCATCGTGCTTCTGGCGGAGCTCCTCCAGAGGTATCCCTCCAGGCCCAACCCTGGTGTTGAGCTTTATCTCCACTCCGAGGCTCTTTATCCGCTCAATCTCTTCCCGGAGGATCTCCCTCGGCAGGCGATACTCCGGTATCCCGACGGCCATCATCCCGCCCGCCACCGGGAGGGCCTCGTATACGGTGACCTCATAGCCCCAGAGGGCCAGGAAGTAAGCGGCGGAGAGGCCCGCAGGCCCAGCTCCCACTACCCCCACCGAACGCTTCCCGGGAACTCCATCCCTGGGAGGGATGTGGGTCTTGCGGATTATGTCCAGGACTTCTTCCCAGAGGCCGTTTTCCCGGACGTAATCGGCGGCGAAGCGCTTGAGGAGGCAGATGGAGACGGGCTGATCAACCTGGCCCCGGTTGCAGGCCTGCTCGCAGGGGTGAGGGCACACCCTGCCCAGCACCCCGGGGAAAGGCACCGTCTTGTAGATCAGGGCAAGAGCTTCCTTAAACTTGCCCCTGGCAATGAGGGCCACGTAGCCCTGGACGTCAATGTGGGCGGGGCAGGCATCCTTGCACGGAGCAACTCCTCGCTTGTCAATGACGTATTTGTTCGGGACGGCCTGGGGGAAGGGGATGTAGGTGGCATGGCGCATCCCCCTCTCCATATCAAATTCGTTCGGGACCAGGACCGGGCACTCTTTGGCGCAATCGCCGCAGGCAGTGCACTTGGTTTCATCCACATAGCGGGGCTTCCGGCGCACCCTGACCCTGAAGTTCCCCGCTTCCCCTTCCACCGACACCACTTCGGATAGAGTGAGGAGTTTGATATTGGGGTTGCGGGCCACCTCCACCATCCTGGGCGTCAGGATGCACGAGGAGCAATCCAGAGTGGGGAAGGTCTTATCCAGCTGGGCCATGTGCCCGCCGATGCTGGGTTCCCTCTCCACCAGGTAAACCGGGAAACCGGCGTTGGCTATATCCAGGGCCGCCTGAATCCCCGCTATCCCTGCTCCAATCACAAGGGCAGCAGGCTTTTCCCTCATCTTTCCCCCTTTACTTCAAAGTCTCTCCCAGTTCCACGAACTCCCTCTCCTGGAAAGTCTGGACGGGAGCAGGCTCCTCCAGGCTCCTTCCGGGAACGTAATTGAAGAGGGCCTGCACCTCCTCAGCGACGCTCTGAAAGGCCAGAGCCACATCTATATCGGCGGGGCAGGCGCTGGAACAGAGCCCACACCCCACGCAGGAAGTCGCCATGTGGTTCATCCTGGTCAGGTGGAAGAGGAGGTGCTCGGGAGGAAACTGGAGGGAGCCTTTCTTCTGAGCCCAGTCAAAGTATCGGGCCGAATCGTGCTCGAAGACGGGCGTGCGGAAGACGCACTCCCGGCAGTAGCAGATGGGACATATCCCCATGCAGTTGTAGCACCGGATGCACCTGGAGAACCAGCGCAGCAGCCCCTCAAGCCCCGTCCCTTCCCTCACGAAGCGGCTCAACTGCTTCTCCCTCTCGGCTTTCCTCGCCTCCAGGAGGGACCGGATGGCCTCTTCCCGGCGGGCGGAGGGTGAATCCGCAGAGAGGCCGAGCTTATCGGCCAGGTCATCCTGCAGGATGAGGGGAAGCTTCTCCCCGTCAAACCCCATAAGCCCGACCGTCACCGCAGCGATGGATGGGTCCGGGATGGGGTAAACGCACATGCGGCAGGCTTCCCTGAAGGAGTATCCAGATACCGGCTCAACCTTCCCTCCAGCCAAATTCTCCAACAGCTGGGAAGCCGGATCAATGCCTTCCTGGAGCATCCGGCTGTAATCCTTCAATTCGTAAGTTCCAGGGCAATCAATTCCGATTATCACGAGGTTATCAAGCTGGGCCTGCTTGAACTTGACGAGCTCCACCAGAGCCCTTATCTGGCAGTTCCGCATTACCACCCCCAGTTTCAGGGGGTTGCCGGTGCGAGTCAGCATGGATACGGCAGTGGCTTCGCTGACAGGCATGAGGGGAGCGAAGGGTTCGGCACGGGAAAGCTCATCGGGGTTGAGGAAGAGGGTCGGAGTTACGCTCTCCCCTCCGGCTGAAGGAGCCGGTGCCAGGATGGCTTCCACCACCCCCTTTTCCAGGAGGGAGCGGAGAAGGCCCCGCACACTCTCGTTTGGGTTACCGTCAACACTGAGCCAGGCGTGGACCATGATATGCCTCCTTACATGGCCTGCAGGGTTTTGAAGGGGTTGGGCCCTTTCTCCTTGAGGAATTTGACGAATTCGGTGACTGTATCGGCGAAAAGCTGGCCCTCACTGGCGCTTATCCAGCGCAGCCAGACCCTGTCGGGGTCAAGGCCGAGGCGTTCCAGGGTTTTCTTGAGGATAGCGACGCGGCGGCGAGCTTTGTAGTTGCCGCTCTGATAGTGGCAATCGCCGGGGTGGCACCCCCCTATGAGCACACCGTCGGCTCCCTGGAGGAAAGCTTTGAGGATGTAAATGGGGTCAATTCCCCCCGAGCACATGAGGCGCACTATCCGAACGTTCGGAGGATACTGGATGCGGGAGGTTCCGGCTAAATCCGCCCCGGCGTAGGTGCACCAGTTGCAGACGAAAGCTATAATTTTGGGCTCGAAGTTCTCCATCTCCGAATCCTCCGGCAAAATTAAAACCCCCTGCAAGGAATAGCAAATCTATTCCCGGTGCAGGGGGTATGAACCTTTTCAGCGGCTATTATTTTAGCACAAGGGGCAAATTTTAGCAAGGGTAACCGAGCACCTTCGCCCCGCTTTCCCCCAGGGCATGTCGGTTTCGCCCGCCACACTCCGGTTCAGACCTCCAGGGGGCCGATTTCAGCCGGGCTTAATAGAAATTGCCTTATCCTCTCAAGGCGGGAGGGTTCCCGCGAGGCCAGGTAAAGGTGCGAAGTGCCCCTTGAGGTCTGGAATGTGAGTTTGAGGGCCGGGAGAGAGCGGAGGCCGAAGAAAAGGCGCCCCCACTCCATCTTCTTCACCTCATCGGGCCTGAAGAAGAAATACCACATCCCCACCTCACCCCTAGGCCAGAAAGGGGAGGGCGGGACGTAAGCCATTATCACTTTCTCCCCCGTTTCAAAGCCCTCAAAAGCTGCTGCCAGGTCCACGAAATACCCCTTCTTCCTCTCCACCTCAAAGGGGCCAGAAGCTCGCACGAAAACTTTCTCCTCGGGGCTGAGGGGGGAGGTTTCCTCCGGGTAAAAGGGCTCCGGCCTGAAATGCAGGAAGCCAGCGCGGTAGGCCCACAGGCTCAGCAGGATGAAAAAGGCTCCTGAGGCCAGAAACAGCGGGGAAACAGTCACCCCAGCGGTCACCAGAAATGCCAGGATGAGAACACCGAAGGGGAACCACCCTATGCGGCGGCGCCAGAGGTTGTAGAACACCCACAGGACAAACCCTTTGACCATTATTTAGCTGAAAACCCTCTTCAGCAACCTCCAGAAAGCCCTCAGCCCCAGCCCTCCGAAGACCAGCGCCCCCAGCACCACCGAAAGGGCCACCGGATCGGGTTTGGAGAACACAACTTTTCCATCGCCATACTCTTTGAAAAGCCTGCCCCAGGGTGTCTCCAGAGCTTCCTTCACCCTCCTGTGCCCTATGACAGGATACCAGAAGACATCGTAGTAGAAGCGGGAAGCGATGTAGGACCAGGGGACGAGGGGGGAACGAAGGAGGATGTTCTCAAAAGGCTTGAGAGGGCCGTGGTAGATCATCTTCTGACCGCGGCTGGCGAAGGTGTCTTCCTGCTTGAACCCCCAGTTCTGGGAGAGGACCCAGTCCCTGTCCTCCCCCACGATCTCAATCTGCTCCGGATCGCCGATGCCAAGGCCTTTCTCGTGGGCTATGCGGATGAAGGGGAGGCTCATGGGGTCAAAGCCCTGCATTTTGGCCGAGATGGCGTCTATGGCCACCTGGTCGGCACTGGCCAGGATCACGTTCTTGACGTGCCACCGCATGGCCCTCGGGCCTGCCCCATCCCCGGCAAAAGTGCCATCCATCACCGCAAAGATGCCCGAGTGGATTTCCTGCTGGATCGTAAGCAAGTCCACCAGAGTCTCGTGAATTACGGCATGAGTCCAGTGCCTCTTCTCGTTCAGGAGCCCGCCGAAAGCGTTTTTCATCGCTCCAGTGATCGTGGTGAACACATGGGTCTTCACAGTCGGCAGGTGGATGATGTTCTTGCCGATGAATACTTCGGGGATGTAAATGCCTTCGGGGTAAATCTTGTGGAGGACCAGGAGTTCGTGTTTGGGTTCGTAGCGGACCCAGCGGATGTGGGGTTCGTAGAGGTGGATGCTGGGGATGAGGTATTTGTCGCAGACGTATTTGTGCTTGTTGTTGCGCTCGCCGATGTAGGCATCAACTACCACGGTGCGGTTGTGGGCTCCCCAGATGCGGGTGTAGCCGTCCTCAAGAAGGGTGCGGATGACCCCTTCAAGCTGCCAGGGAGTTGTGGAGCAGGCGGGATACCAGGTCTGCCAGGATATGTTTATCTTCAGGATGGTTTCCCGATCCTTGGGGAGGGCTTTCTCGTATTCAGCCAGTTTCATCAGGCGCTTGTAATCTTCAAGCACTGTCTCGGGGCTCGTGCGCAGGACTGCCACTTTACCCTTGCCCGGAAAATCGCCCAGAGCCACTTTGCCCCCTCCTTCAGAGAAGGTGTTTGTAAGCCATAACGAACCGCTTTATTGAGCGGTCGTAAGTCCTTTCCACTTCCGGGGGGAACAAACAGCCCGGAAGTTCTCCCATGCGCCGGTGGTAGGCTATGCATTCGCAGCATATGCCTTTCTTATCGCACGGCTCGTAGGTGCAGGTGCAGATCTTCAGGTTTCTTTCCTTCTTGCATTCCATGGGTTAACCCCCCGCTATCCCGAGATGGAGCAATGGCTTTGGTCTTCCAGGAGAGAAGAATGGAGGGAGCATCCCCAAAAGGGGTCTGCTCCCTCCACTGCCGGCGGCTCCTCAGACGATTATCTTCTTCTTGAGGCCGTATTCATACTGGAGGGCAGCCTGAGCGGCGGCAAGCCTGGCTATGGGAACACGGAACGGTGAGCAGGAGACGTAGTTCAGGCCAAGGAGGTGGCAGAACTCTATGGAGGCGGGATCGCCACCGTGCTCGCCGCATATGCCGATCTCTATGTCGGGCCGGACCTGGCGGGCCTCCTCCACGCACATCTTCATTATCCTGCCCACCCCTTCCCGGTCCAGGGTCTGGAACGGGTTGGCCGGGATCACGCCTTTCTCCACATAGGCCAGGAGGAACTTGCCCTCGGCATCATCCCTTGAGATGCCATAGACTGTCTGGGTGAGGTCGTTGGTGCCGAAGGAGAAGAATTCGGCGTAGCGGGCGAATTCAGCCGCGGTCAGGGCCGCCCTGGGTATCTCAATCATGGTCCCGAACTTGTATTTGACGGTCACCCCCTGCTCCTCCATGACCTTACGGGCCGTCTCATCAACGAGCTCCTTGAGGATCTTGAGCTCGTTGGCGTTGGAGGTGACGGGTATCATGATTTCGGGGTAGACCCTGAGGCCCTCTTTGGTGAGCTCGCAGGCGGCCTCCATTATCGCCCTGACCTGCATCCGGTTGATTTCGGGCCAGAGGACCCCAAGGCGGACTCCACGGAAGCCAAGCATCGGGTTGGCCTCCCGCATGGCAGCCACCTTCCGCAGGAGGGCTTCCTTCTCGGCGAGGCGAGCCCTGAGTTCTTCTTTGTCCTTCTCGTATTCAAGGCGGACCCGGAGTTCCGTCACTTCGGCCAGGATTTCCTCATACTTGGGGAGGAACTCATGGAGAGGCGGGTCAATCAGGCGGATGATGACCGGGAGGCCCTCCATCACCCGGAAGATGCCCTTGAAGTCTTCCTTCTGGATGGGCAGGAGCTTGTCCAGAGCCGCCTGGCGCTCTTCCAGGGTCTCGGCCAGGATCATCTGGTGGACAATGGGGAGGCGGTCAGGCTCGAAGAACATGTGCTCGGTGCGGCACAGACCGATCCCCTCAGCACCGAAGTCACGGGCCTGCTTGGCATCCCTGGGATAGTCGGCATTGGCCCAGACCCCGAGCTTCCTGACCTCATCGGCCCAGGAGAGGAGGGTGAGGAGTTCTTCCTCTTCCTCAAGTTTGGGTTCAATGGTGGGGATGGCGCCTATGAAGACCTCGCCCGTGGAGCCATCAATGGAGATTATGTCTCCCTCCTTCACCACCTGGCCGTTGACGGTGAAGAGGCGGCGGGTCAGGTCAATGCGGATGGCCTCGCACCCGGCCACACACGGCTTGCCGAGGCCCCTGGCCACCACGGCCGCCTGGGAAGTAGCCCCTCCGTGCTGGGTGAGGATCCCCTTCGCCACCAGCATCCCGTGGACATCATCAGGGGAAGTTTCGGGGCGCACCAGGATCACGCTCTCCCCCTTCTTGCCTAACTCTTCGGCTGTGTCGGCATCGAAGACAGCTATGCCGGTGGCAGCGCCCGGGGAAGCGTTCAGGCCCTTGGCCAGGTAGCGGCCTTCGGCTCTGGCTTTCTCCTTGGCCTTCTCGTCAAAGCGAGGGTGGAGGAGCTGGTCAACCTGCTCCGGGGTGACCCGCATTATGGCCTCTTCTCTGGAGATTATCCCTTCCCTGGCCATATCCACCGCTATCTTGACGGCGGCCTTGGCCGTGCGCTTCCCGGCCCTGGTCTGGAGCATCCAGAGCTTGCCCCGCTCAACCGTGAACTCCATATCCTGCATGTCCTTGTAGTGGCGCTCCAGCATGTCCGACACCCTGACCAGTTGCTCGTAGATTTCGGGCATCTTCTCCTTGAGCTCTTCAATCTTGTAGGGGGTGCGGATGCCGGCCACCACATCTTCACCCTGGGCGTTGGGCAGATACTCACCCCACAGGACCTTCTCCCCGGTGGCGGGGTCACGGGTGAAGGCCACGCCGGTCCCCGAATCATCCCCCATGTTGCCGAAGACCATGGTCACGATGTTGACGGCAGTGCCCCAGTCGTGGGGGATTCCGTAGAAGTTGCGGTAGTCAACGGCCCTCTTCCCGAACCAGGATTCAAAGACGGCAGCTATGGCCTTGCGAAGTTGCTCGTAGGGGTCGGATGGGAAATCTTCCCCAACGTGCTCCTTGTAAATGCGCTTGAACTCGGCCACCACCTCTTTCAGGGCCTCAACGCCCAGGTCCGTATCCTTCTGGGCGCCATATTTTTCCTTTATCTTCTCAAAGGCCTCATCGAACTTCTCGCCCGGCACCTTCATCACAATGCGGCCGAACATCTGGATGAAGCGGCGGTAAGCGTCGTAGGCGAAGCGCTCGTTGTTGGTCAGACGAGCCAGGCCCTTGAGGGTTTCATCGTTGAGGCCCAGGTTGAGGACGGTGTCCATCATGCCGGGCATCGAGAGAGCGGCGCCGGACCTGACGGAGACGAGGAGCGGCACGCCCTCGGCGGAGCCGAACTTCTTGCCCGTCACCTCCTCGAGCCACTTCATGTGCTCCCTGACCTGGTCCATGAGGCCAGGCGGCAGCTCGCACTGGTCTATGAGGGCCCATATCTTCTTGACTATCTCGTCCCTGACCTGCGGCGGCGGGTTCCTCCTGAGCTCCCTCTCCAGCGCGTCTATCTCCGCCTTCTTGGAGGCGTAGAAGTCGCGGCAGGC
>DAOUCW010000059.1:0-2176 GCA_034431695.1 Anaerolineae bacterium
GAGCAAGCGCGGGCACGTCCACCGTTGCCGGCCCGCCCATCGGGTCGCCGGAGATGAAGACAAGTTTTGTGCCCGGCTCCCAGGTGCAGGTTCCGGAGTTGCGAACCCGCCAGGTCTTGACGAAGGGGGTGCCGGGGGCGAAGGCCGTGTTATCGGGGACGGTCACATCGGCTATGAGGCGCATGCCCGGGACACACCCTGCTGTGGGGGTAGGCGTTACCACTGCGAGGGCAACGGCAGTGGGAGAAGGGGTTTCAGTTGGCGGAACAGCTCGCGGGGTGGTTGGTGTGGGTGCAGGGGTGACAACGATCACCACAGGTCCACAGGCCAGAACCAGGGCCATAATCACCAGCGTGCTCAGCAAGTATACCCACTTCCTCGGCACCTTTGCTTCCCTCTCGCCTCATCCTGTAGTATAATGAATAACTGAAGGGGGTAACCACACGGAACAACATCCTCACTTTTTGCCCGCAAGGCAGGTGTCCCCCTTGCCTGGCAAATTGTGGTTTACCCCTCACTTTTATACCGTGCTGGGGCCGGAATTTTTCCGGTAAACCTCTAACAAAACTACAATGGAGGCCGGATGGTCTCATGGTCTCTGGATTCAGAGTTCATCAGAGCTGTGCACCTGGCGCTCAAGAGGTATAACAGGGCCAGGGAGCTGGCCCAGCATCCCCTCACCACCCTCGCAGTGGTTGAAGAACTCCGCCACCAGCGCGAATTGTCCAACACCCCTCAGGGGCGTGCAGCAGCCCTTCGCGAAGCCTTTGATAGAGCCCTGAGCCTGCTGGAAGAGATGGACAAAGAGCAGGCCGAACTCCTCCGGAACCGCTTCTGGCGCGGCGAGAGCGTGGTCAAGATGGCTCTGGAAAGGGGTATGGCGGAAAGCACTTTCTACTGTCACCAGGAAAAAGCCATACAGGCTTTCGCCTTCGCCCTCTGGGAACTGGAACGCATCGCCCGCCTCAAGGCGAGGGGACGCCAGCAATACTTGCAGCGCAACCTCCCGGCTCCCACTTACAGTCGGCTCTTCGGGGTTGACGAGGCTCTGGCCCGATTGCAGGAGGCCCTGACCAGGCCAGAGGGTCCCTGGCTCATAAGCATTGAGGGACTTGGAGGATTGGGGAAAACGGCTCTGGCCCACAGCCTGGCTTCCTGGGCTGCCTCAACAGGCGAGTTTGCCGACATTGTCTGGGAAACAGTTCCTCACCCGGAGTTCTCCACCTGGGATGGAATAATTGAGAAAGCCAATTCGGGCCATGCCTTTGACCCGGGAACGCTCCTGGATTCAATCGCTGCTCAGATTGATTTCCCCGAACTCCTGGATAAACCCTCGCTGGAGAGGGAACGTTCCATCAGTGCGGTGCTGAAGTCCCAGCCATACCTTGTGGTTGTGGATGACTTCGGTTTCGCCGCCAATTTCAGCGCCCTCATCCCCAGACTCCGGGAATTAGCTAACCCCACCCGCTTCCTCCTCACCAGCCACCGCAGCCTCTGCCAGTTCCCTTACGTCTTCTGCCTGACCCTCAAGGAGCTTGAAGAAAAAGATGCTTTTGCCTTCATGCGCTACGAAAGCCAGCACAGGGGGATCCTCCAGCTCGCCGAAGCGGACGAAGCCGCTTTCCATCGGATTTACGCCGTGACCGGGGGGAACCCCTTGGCCATCAAGCTGGTTGTGAGCCAGGCCCGCCACCTGCCCCTGGAAAGGATCCTGAGGCAATTGCAGGGAGCATCGGGCAGGCCATACAGGGACCTCTATCGGTTCGTCTACCAGCGATCGTGGGAGTTGCTCAGCGAAAAGGCCAGGAAAACCCTGTTGGTCATGCCTACCCTGGTGCCAGGGGAGGCAAGCTGGGAAAAACTTCAGGCCGTTACAGGGCTGGACGAAGAAAGCCTGAATTCAGCCATAAGGGAACTGATGGAGTCCTCGCTCCTCTACATGAGCAACTCCGTGGAAGGGCGCTACGCCATCCACCGGCTGACCTATACCTTCATCGCAGCAAACATAATGGCTGAGTGGGCTTAGGGGATTTCAACCCTGCCTCCTGGGTGGCAGGCGGCGCCGGAGCACAGTGTAGAGGGAGAGGAGCAGCAGGCCGAGGGCCAGGGCAGCAGCCGTGAATTCCGCAGGAAGGCGGGATATACCCGCCCCCAGCAGAGCCGAAGCCGCCACCCC
>DAOUCW010000060.1:0-3741 GCA_034431695.1 Anaerolineae bacterium
AGGTGGGGGTTATCGGGGCCGGCCCCGAAGGCGAACTGGAGGATCTTCATCCCCGGAAAGCCGAACTGCTCCCGCAGGGCTTCCACCTCCGGCGTGATGAAGCCCAGGTCCTCGGCGATGATGGGGACATCCCCCAGGGCTGATTTCAGGGCGTTGAAAAGTTCAGCCCCCGGCCCCTTGACCCAGCGTCCGTTCACAGCGGTTTCTTCGCCGGCAGGAACCTCCCAGTAAGCCTCAAAACCCCGGAAGTGGTCCACCCGGACCACGTCCACATATTCCAGTACCCGCCTGAAGCGGGCTATCCACCACTCGTATCCCCTTTCGGCCAGGACTTCCCACCGGTAAATGGGGTTGCCCCAGAGCTGTCCCGTCGGGCTGAAGTAATCGGGTGGGACGCCGGCCACCACGGTGGGGCGTCCGCGCTCATCAAGATGGAAAAATTCGGGGTGCGACCACACATCGGCGGCATCGTAAGCCACGTAGATCGGAATATCGCCGATGATCCGGATCCCCTTTTCCATTGCATAAGCTTTCAGGGCCTTCCACTGCCGGTCGAAGGTGAACTGGGCGAACTTGTGGAAGAGTATTTCTTCGGCCAGGCTGTGGCGGGCTTTCTCCAGTGCATCCGGCTTCCGGAGGGCCAGTTCGGGTTCCCATTCGTTCCAGGGGGCACCCCCGTGGGCGTCCTTTATGGCCATGAAGAGGGCGTAATCCTCAAGCCAGTGAGCCTGCCTGCGGCAGAATTCCTCAAATTCGGCCTGCAGGAGTCCCGAAGCTCTGAAGTTTTCAAAGGCACGGCGCAGGAGTTGCCCCTTGAAGGCGTGGACCAAGGGGTAATCCACCTGGCCCGGAGGGAATTCAGGGGCCTTCTCCCAGTCGTGCGGGGAGAGGAGTCCTTCTTCCGCAAGCTTCTCAGGGCTGATCAGGATCTCGGCTCCGGCCATGGCGGACGGAGAAACGTAGGGAGAGTTGCCCACGCCCGGCGGGTTGAGGGGCAGGATCTGCCAGAAAGTCTGCCCCGTTTCGGCCAGGAAATCCACGAACCGGTAAGCTTCGGGACCAAGGTCGCCTATCCCGAAGCCACCGGGAAGGGAAGAGATGTGCAGGAGAATCCCACTGCTTCGGCTCAGCATTGATGCCTCCTTTCCGGAATCAATTTTATCATCAGGTGCCGAAAAGCAAAATCAGTCCCCGGCAGGGGGCAGTTGAGCAAATGCTTCTTCCGCCTGGGCTTTGCGTTATCCAGCCCGTGTGCTAAAATACCTCTAACCTGAGGTTCTGGAGGGGCTGGTGCGCAAGCCGGTAGTGGCCATAGTCGGAAGGCCTAACGTTGGAAAGTCCACCCTCTTCAACAGGCTTGCCGGAAAGAAGATCGCCATCGTGGAGGATATACCGGGGACTACCAGGGACAGGCTCTACGCCGATACCGAATGGAATGGGGTCCCCTTCACCCTTGTGGACACGGGCGGGTTTGAAGTCGCCAGGGATAGTGAGCCTCTGGCCGTAGCCTCGGCCCAATACATTGACCTCATAAGGGAACAGGCCCAGAAAGCCATTGAGGAAGCGGACCTCATCCTCTTCGTCGTGGACGTTCTGGACGGCCCCACCGCTGCCGACAAGGATCTCGCCGACATCCTCCGCCGATCCCGCAAGCCGGTCCTCCTGGTGGTCAACAAGGCCGATAACGAGAAGCGTCAGGAAGCTGCTGTTGAATTTTACGAACTCGGCCTCGGCGACCCCATACCGATCTCGGCCATCCACGGGCTCGGGATAGGCCAGCTCATGGATGAAGTCATCAAACGGCTGCCCAGGGTTGAGGCGGAGCCCGAACCGGAGGCGGTGAAAGTGGCCATCGTCGGAAGGCCCAACGTGGGGAAGTCCTCCATCCTCAACCGATTGCTCGGGGAGGAAAGGGTCATCGTCAGCGAGATACCGGGCACAACCAGGGATGCCATTGACACCTACATTGAATGGGAGGGCAATCCAGTAATCCTGATTGACACCGCCGGAATCAGGCGCAGGGGCAGGGTGGAGCCAGGCCTGGAGAAATACAGCGTCCTCAGGGCTCTGAGGGCGATAAGCCGCTCCGATGTCTCCCTCCTGGTGATAGACGGAGCTGAGGGTGTAACCTCTCAGGATGCCCACATAGCCGGCTACATCTTGGATGAGGCCAAGAGCGTAATTGTCGTGGTGAACAAGTGGGACCTCGTCCCCAAACGCCCCGGCATAAAAGCGGAATATGAGAAGGCCGTAAGGGCTGCGCTTCGCTTCCTGGACTACGTCCCCATCCTCTTCGTCTCGGCGAAGACGGGGGAAGGGATTGACCAGATAATACCCATGGCCCTGAGAGTTCAGGAAGAAAGGCTCGTCCGGATATCCACCGGCAAACTCAACCGCATAATCCAGGAGGCAGTTCAGGCTCACACGCCCCCTTCAAAAGCCGGTAAAAGCCTGAAAATCTACTACGTGACCCAGGCCTCCGTTGCCCCTCCAACCTTCGTCTTCTTCGTGAACGACCCCGAGCTCGTCCACTTCTCCTACGAACGCTACCTGGAAAACTCCATCCGCAAGCACTACCCCTTCGTGGGCACACCCCTTAAGCTAATTTTCCGCAAGAGGGGAGAGTGAGATGGCCGAAACGATCTACTTTGATGAACCAGGCCCCCAGAACACCATCCCCACCCTGGAGGCAGCCCTCAGGAGAGCGAAAGAGCTTGACATAAAAAACATCGTTGTTGCCTCCACGACGGGGGAGACGGGTCTCCTGGCTGCCAGAATGTTCCAGGGTTACAACCTCGTGGTCGTGACTCACTCCACCGGCTTCCGCAAGCCCGATTTTCAGGAGCTCACGGAGGAGAACCGCCGGGCCATAGAGGCGCTTGGCGGGAAGATCCTGACCTGCACCCACGCCTTCGGGGGGATAGGGAGGGCTGTGAGGCGCAAGCTCAACACTTACCAGCTTGAGGAGATCATCGCCTTCACCCTCCGCATCTTCGGGGAGGGGATGAAGGTGGCTGTGGAGATAACCCTGATGGCGGCAGACGCAGGCCTGATAAGGACCGACCGCGAGGCGATTGCGATCGCCGGCACAGGCCGCGGAGCTGATACTGCCATCGTGGTCCTGCCGGCCAATGCCCAGTCCTTCTTTGACCTCCGCGTTCTGGAGATAATTGCCAAACCCCGCCTCCACTGAAAGGTGAAACTCTGAACCGCTATGGGTGTTTCTCTGGATAAAGAATTTGACGAAAGCTTGCTCATAGAGAGGGCCCGGGAAGACCCAGAAGCTTTCGGCATTCTCTACCAGCGCTATGTGGACAGGATCTACAGCTACATCTACTACAAGGTGGGGAACCAGGAGGACGCGGAGGACCTGACGGCCAAGGTCTTCCTGAGGGCGCTGAGCCACATTAAAAACTACGAAGATCGGGGGCTGCCCTTCTACGTGTGGCTCCACCGCATCGCCCACAACCTGGTAGCCAACTGGCACAGGGATCGCTCTCGCCGCAAAGTCATCCCTCTGGGGGAACTTCCCCTGCCTTGCAGGGAGGAAACGGACCCCCTCTCTTCCCTGGAGAAAGAGGAGCGCCTGAGGAAGGTGCTGAACGCGGTGAGGTCCCTACCACCCGATAAGCAGGAGGTCATCTACCTCAAGTTCGTGGAGAGGCTTTCCAACCAGGAGATCGCCCTGATAATGGGGAAAACCGAAAGCGCCATCAAGGCCCTCTACCACCGCGCCCTGGT
>DAOUCW010000061.1:0-5094 GCA_034431695.1 Anaerolineae bacterium
TTCAGCGGAGCTCGCCCCACAGGGAGACAGCACCTCGGCAATTACCTGGGGGCTATCAGGAATTACGTGGCTCTCCAGGAACAGGGATATGAAACCATCTACTGCGTGGTGGACTTCCATGCCATGACCACTTCCTTTGAGAACCTGCGTGAACTCACAGCCGAGATGGTCCTGGACTGGCTGGCGGCAGGGGTTGACCCTGAAAAGTCCATTGTCTTCGTCCAGTCCTCAGTGCCGGAGGTGGTGGAACTCGCCTGGTATTTCTCCACCATAACCCCTCTCGGGTGGCTGCTTCGCCTCCCCACCTTCAAGGAGAAGGTGCGGGCCCAGCCCGACAACGTCAACTACGGCCTCGTCGGTTACCCCGTCCTCATGGCTGCAGATATAACCCTGTATAAGGCTGAGATCGTTCCGGTGGGGGTGGATCAGGCCCCGCACCTTGAGTTCACCAGGGAAGTGGTTCGCCGCTTCAACAATTTGTTCGGACCGGTGCTGGTGGAGCCTCAGGCCCTCTACACCGATTTCCCCAAAGTCCTGGGCATTGACGGTGTGAACAAGATGAGCAAGTCCCTCAACAACCACATAGAGATCTCCGCTTCCCCCGAAGAGATCCACCAGAGGGTCATGATGATGGTGACCGACCCTCAGCGAACTCACCGCCACATCCCCGGCCGCCCTGAGGTCTGCAATGTCTTCTCCTTCCACAAGTTCTTCTCGCCAGGCGAGGTGGAAAGGATAGACAGCGAATGCCGGACGGCCGGAATCGGCTGCGTGGATTGCAAGAAGATACTCGCCCGCAACATAAGCGATCACTTCGCCCCCTTCCGGGAGAAGCGCAGGGAGTTAGCTTCCGACCCATCTTACGTGTGGGATGTGCTGGAAGACGGTCGGCGCAGGGCTAAATCCATCGCCGAAAGGACTATGGCGGAGGTGAGGGAGGCCATCTACAGGAAGAAACCAGCCGGAGGTTAGAACCATGACGCCCGCCCCAGCGGTCAGGATGGTCAACATTGTCAAAAGGTTCCCCGGAGTTGTGGCTAACGACCACGTCAACTTTGAGGCCGCCCCGGGAGAAATACATGCTCTCCTCGGGGAAAACGGAGCCGGCAAGACAACTTTGATGAACATCCTATACGGAATTTATCAGGCCGATGAGGGCGAAATATACATAAACGGCCGCAGAGTTCACATACGCTCCCCCAGAGATGCAATTGCTCTGGGCATCGGCATGGTCCACCAGCACTTCCACCTCATCCCCTCTCACACGGTCGGAGAGAACATAGTTCTGGGCCTGCCGGGGAGCTTTTTCTTCCCGCTGGAAAGGGCCAGGAAGGACATTGAGAAAACACTGGAGCAATATGGCCTCAAGGTGGACCTGGATGCCTATGTCTGGCAGCTCTCGGCCGGGGAAAAGCAGAGGGTGGAGATCGCAAAGGCCCTCTACCGGAACGCTCAGATCTTGATCCTGGACGAGCCCACCACCATGCTCACCCCCTCCGAGACAGATGAACTCTTTGCGGCCCTGAAACGCATGGCCGGCGAAGGAAGAACTGTGATCTTCATCACCCACAAATTGAGGGAAGTGATGGAAGTCAGCGACAGAGTCACGGTCCTGAGGAAGGGGAAGGTGGTGGGGACAGCCAGGACTTCCGAAGTGACCATCCCACAGCTCGCTGAGATGATGGTGGGAGAGCAGGCCATCTGCGAACTGAGCCTGCCCCCGAACGAGAAAGGCCAGGTGGTTCTGGAGGTCAAGGACCTGTGCGCCATGAACGATAAGGGGCTTCCGGCCCTCAAGAACGTGTCCTTCTTCGTTCGGGAAGGAGAAATCCTGGGGATCGCGGGAGTGGCCGGCAACGGGCAGAAAGAGCTTGTGGAGGTGGTAACGGGCCTGCGGAAGGCTACCTCGGGCCAGGTCCTGCTGGACGGGAGGGATATAACCAACCTTTCGCCCCGGGAAATAGCCGACCTCGGGGTGGCTCACGTCCCGGAAGAGAGGATAAGCCTTGGGCTCGCCCCCAACATGAGCGTGCTGGACAACCTCCTCCTCAAGCTCTACAGGCAGCCGCCCTTCTGCCGCCGCTTCCTGATTGACTACCGCAGGGCCGGTGATTTCGCCGAGAAGAAGATAAACGAGTTTGAAATCACCACCCCCAGCAAGAACACCCCGGCCAAATTCCTCTCGGGTGGGAACATCCAGCGCCTCATACTGGCCAGGGAAACGAGCGGGCAGCCCAGGCTGATCGTGGCGGCACACCCCACCTACGGGCTGGATATAAAGGCGACGGATTACGTCCGTCGCCTGCTCATAGAGCAGCGCAACCGCGGAGCCGCCATCCTCCTCATATCTGAGGACCTGGAAGAAGTCATGTGCATGAGCGACCGGATCGCCGTGATGTTTGATGGGCAGATCATGGGGGTCATGGAGGCTCAGGAAGCCGATACCAGAACCATAGGGCTGATGATGGCAGGAGTGAAGCCAGAGCAGTGATAGAGGAGCAGATCAAGAGCATACCTCCGGAGACGGGTGTATACATATTCAAGGATGCCCGGGGGCAGGTCCTCTACGTGGGCAAGGCCGTCAACCTCCGGAACCGGGTCCGCTCCTACTTCCAGCCCTCAAGCCAGTCTTCCCTGAAGGCTCGCCTCCTCGCCGAAAGGGTGGCCTCGGTGGAGTTCATCCTGACCAGGAACGAAGTGGAAGCCCTGGTCCTGGAGTGCACCCTCATAAAGCGATACCGCCCTCCCTTCAACATTCGCCTCAGGGACGACAAACAATACCCCTACATAAAGATAACCTGGCACGAGACTTTCCCCCGCATTCTGGTTACCAGGAGGATGGAGCAGGATGGTTCCCTATACTTCGGCCCCTATACCTCCACTTCGGCCCTCCACCAGACCATGGACCTGATCCGCAGGATATTCCCCTACGCCACGTGCTCCGACCCCTCCCCGGGCAAGAGGATCCGCCCCTGCCTCTACTACGATATAGGCCGGTGTATCGGCCCGTGCACAGGGGAGGTTTCGGCGGAGGAATACAGGGCTATCATAGAGCAGGTCATCCTCTTCCTCAAGGGACGAACCGAAGAGATAATGGCCGATCTCCGCAGGAAGATGGAGGAAGCGGCGTCCGTCCTGGCCTTTGAAAAAGCAGCGGCTATAAGGGACCAGATCTTTGCCCTTGAGAAGATCTCCCAGCATCAGCGAGTTGTTTCCTCCACCCTCCAGGACGAAGATTTCATCGCCCACTTCCAGTCAGAAGAGGAAGCGTGCGTCCAGGTCTTTTTCGTGAGGAACGGGAAACTCGTGGGCAGGGAGTATTTCCTCCTGGAAGGTGCCGAGCTTGAAAAGGGGCAGGCTCTCACCGCTTTCCTCAAACAGTTTTACGAGAAGGCCGCTTACATACCGCCGGAAATAATCGTTTCGGAGGAAATTGAGGAGGCCCCTGTCATTGAGGAGTGGCTCCGCTCCCGCCGGGGCGGCGAGGTGAAGATCAGGCTGCCAGAGGACGATGTGGAGAAGGAATTGATGGAGATGGCCCTGCACAACGCCGCCGAAACCCTGGAGACCTTCAGGGAAAGCCGTGAGAGGGAAAAGAAGAGGGGAATGGATGCCCTCAAGGAACTGGAAGAGGTGCTGGACCTGCCAAGGCTTCCGGTCCGTATTGAGTGCTACGATGTATCCCACATCCAGGGTGAATGGGCAACCGGAAGCATGGTGGTCTTCGTCAACGGCCTTCCGCGCAAGGGCCTTTACCGCCACTTCCGGATAAAGAGCGTGGAGAAGGTGGACGATTACGCGATGCTGGGGGAAGTCCTGGAACGGCGCTTCCGGCGCTACCTTGAGGCAAGGGAAAGCGAACTGCGGCTGGCTGCCTCCGATGAGCCCTGGCCCCACAGGCCAGACCTCGTTCTGGTGGATGGTGGGAAGGGACAGCTCGGCGTTGCCCTGAAGGTCCTTGAAATGCTGGGCATAGAGGATATCCCGGTGGCAGCTCTGGCCAAAAGGGAAGAGGAGATCTTCATCCCCGGGCGGGAAGAACCGATAAAACTTCCACAGGGCTCCAAGGCCCTGTCCCTGCTTCAGCGCATCCGGGATGAAGCCCACCGCTTTGCCGTCTCCTATCACCACAAATTGTCTCGCCGGGAAACCCTCTCAGCTTCCCTTGAGGCCATCCCGGGCATCGGCCCGAAGCGTCGCCGCGCCCTCATGGAGCGCTTTGGTTCCCTGGAATCCCTCCGGAAAGCCGAAGTGGACGAGATAGCCTCCGTGCCCGGGATCACCCGCGAGCTGGCTCTGAGGATAAAGGAATTTCTGGGTAGTTCTGAGCCACAGGAGCATTACGGTAAACACGCAGAGGAGGAAATCTATGGAAAGAAAAGGCCTTGATTTAGCGGTTGAGGTTCCCCTCAGCGTGAGGGAAGCCCTGGGCGACAGGGCAACTCTTGACCTTGTAACCTGGCTCAGCAAACTGATTCCCCCTTCTCCGGTTACCCGTGACGAGTTCAAAGAGGTCATCCCGCGTCTTGAAAGCCTGGAAAAAGAAGTTGCAGCCCTCAAGGTTGAGATAGTAGCCTCCAGGGACCACCTGGATAACCGAATTGATGCGGTGTGGAAAGACCTGGACGGCCGAATTGATGCAGTTCACGATCGGATTGATGCCTTGAGGAAGGACATGGACGAACGCTTTGACTCTTTCCAGAAGGATATCAACGCCCGGATTGATGCCCTTCGCTCGGACTTCGGCTCCCTCCAGAGGGAGGTTAGCGCGCAAATTAATGCCATCCGCTCGGATTTCAGCTCTTTCCAGAAGGATATCAACGCCCGGATTGATGCCCTCCACTCGGACTTCGGCTCTCTCCAGAGGGGTGTCAGTGCACAGGGTGAAGCCCTCCGCTCGGATGTCAGTGCGCAGATTAATGCCCTCCGCTCAGAGTTCAGTGATTTCCAGAAGGATATCAGGGCTCAGATTGATTCCTTCCGCTCGGAGTTCGGTGCTTTCCAGAAAGATATCAACGCCCGGATTGATGCCCTCCACTCGGACTTCGGCTCTCTCCAGAGGGGTGTCAGTGCACAGGGTGAAGCCCTCCGCTC
>DAOUCW010000062.1:0-2827 GCA_034431695.1 Anaerolineae bacterium
TGTTCGCCCCTTCAAGCTTTATACCATGTTCTTAAAAAATTGGCAATTCCGCCCCCTGTGACTTATAATAAAAACCCGAAAGGAGGGAAGGCATGGAGGAAAAAGTCAGGGAAGCCGTGGAGGCTTTCAGGAGATTTTTGGACCGCTGCCCGCTTTCCGCTCATACTTTGATCATCTCTCACAGTGATGCCGATGGCATAGGCGCCGGGGCGATAATGTATAAAACTCTGGAGCGACTGGGTTTCAGCGATTTCTCCATCCTGATAACGGGGAAAGGCCAGAACGCTTACACCCCTCAGACTAAGAGGCAGGCGGCGGACTTCGCCCCCGAAAGGCTCTTCGTCCTGGACCTCGGGTGCAAGGAGGAACCGGTAGTGCCGGGAGTCCCAACCCTGTTCGTAGACCACCACCGTCCTTACGGGGTGCCGCCGGAGGGAGTGCTCATTTCAAGCTACCACTGGGACCCGATCCCCAACTCCAGCCTCCTGACTTTCTGGCTATGCCGCGCCGTAACCGATGTGGAGGACCTGGACTGGGTGGCGGCCATCGGCACTCTCAGCGATCTGGGTGATAAGGCACCGTTTGACATCGTGAAGGAAGCCAAGAGCAAATACAAAGCCAAATGGCTCAAAGAAGCTACCGCTCTAATTAATGCTGCCCGCAGGAGCAGTTCGGGCGATGCTTCAGTGGCCCTGAGGGCGGTGCTCAAGGCCTCGCACCCCAGGGAAATAGTGGAAGGCCTGAGCCCTGAGGCTCGCCTGCTCCACGAGTTCAGAGAGGAAGCAAAGGCAGCCCTGGAGGAGGCCAAGAAAGCTTCTCCCAGGTTCAGCGGCAACGTAGCACTGGTGGAAATATCCACGCCCTGCTACGTTCACCCCCTCATCGCTCAGATATGGCGCACCCGCCTCCCCAAATATGTCGTAATTGTGGCAAACTACGGCTACATCCCCGGCTACGTCGCTTTCAGCGTCCGCACTGCTGCCGATATCAACGTTCTGGATTTCCTGGGCCAGGTTGAGGTGGATGTCGCCGAAGGTTACATGGGTTACGGCCACGATCAGGCCTCAAGCGGCGTGATCCCGGTTGAGTCCTGGAAGGTGCTGCTTGAAAAGCTGGGCTTCGCGGAGGAATGAATTGAAACTTTCGCGGCGCGATGGCATTTACCTCTTCCTCCTGATTCTGGCGATATTTTTGTTTTTCTGGCGAATATGGATTCCTGACCCGGCTGATAGGGCTCGGTTCAAAGCAGGCGATTTCACCCATATCTTTTTCCCTGCCCGTTATTACGCTGTATCCCGCTTAGCTCAATGGCGTCTCCCCCTCTGGAACCCTTTCGTCTCCTGCGGTTACCCTCATTTTGCCGATCCCCAGGCCGCCACTTTTTACCCTGTAACCTGGATCGTTGCGCTGCTGAGCAGAGGCAATCTATCCCTGGAGGCACTCCAGTGGGAAGCCATCTTCCATTTCTTCTTAGCGGCATTTTTCGTCTATCTATTCGCACTCTATTTGACCAGAAGCCGGACAGGAGCTTTCATCGCTGCTATTTCTTTCACTTTCAGCGGATATCTCACCGGCTTTCCCCCTCTCCAGCTTTCCATGCTTGAAGCCGATGTTTGGCTTCCGGCTTCTCTGCTGGCCATAACCCTGGCTGTTGACCGCAGATCGCTCCGCTGGGCTGGATTGTGCGGTCTCTTTCTGGCAATGGTTTTCCTGGCGGGCCACCCTCAATCTTACCTTTCCATTTTGCCCCTCACCCTGGCGTGGTTGTTCTACCGAGCCCATTCCAAAGGTATTCCCCCCCGCCTGGTCGTTAAAATCACCGCGGTAATGCTTCTATTTTGTGCAGGCTTTGCTGCGATTCAGGCTATACCCACGCTGGAGCTGATCAGGCTTTCTGATCGCTCAAATATAACCTGGGAGTATGTCTCAGAAGGAGGGTTCGCCTGGTGGGAACTGATGGGGGCAGTGCTACCCTACGTTGTGGGAAGTTATGCTCTTTACCCCGGGCTTGTCGCTGTCATTCTCGCCGGTTTCGCGATATGGAAAAGGCATGGACTTTTCTGGTTCTGGGTTGCGCTGGCCAGCCTGTTCTTCTCGGTAGGAGAAAACTTCGCCCTCTTCCCGATTTTCTACCTCCTCCAGAAGTTTGCTTTTCCCGGATACCTGCGCAATGTGGAAAGAGTGGCTCTGGCTTTCACATTTTCAATGGCTGTGCTTGCCGCCCTTGGATTTGCGAAACTGGAGGAAAATGAAGATAAAGAGAACATATGCAAACCCCTGAGGATCCTCACCATTTCTTCCCTTGTCCTCTGGGCCCTGGCTTCCCTTGCAACCAAGGCATCACCGCTCCAGCCTCCCCACTACAGCTGGCTCCTTGATTCCCTGGCTTACAGTTCCCTGCTCCTTGTAGCAATGTGGTCTGCCCTCGAGCTCGGTGGCAGAACCACGCCTCGTTTTACATTGCCAGTTATCCTCCTCCTGGACCTTTTCACCCTGAACATGGGCAGGGCCCTGGAACCAGCTCTCGGGATCAATCCACCTTTTGATGCAGTGGAGAAGTTCAAGCCCCTCCAGGCAATATCCGGTCTTTTCCGGGTGGATGGAAACGAATCGGGGTTCCGGGATTTCGGGGTTTTCCTTGGCCTCGAGAACACCTCAGGAGCTGCCCCCCTTCAGATGGCCTGGCAAAACGGGATAATGGCTAAGACGGAGGAAATAACTCGCCTCAAGCTCATGAACGTCCACATCTTGGCCACAAACAGGGATATAAACCACGGCGCCTTCAAGTTGCTATACCAGAAAGATGGGCTCAAATTCTACGCTTTCT
>DAOUCW010000063.1:0-4877 GCA_034431695.1 Anaerolineae bacterium
GCCAGGTTGTGGGTGAGCGAGAGGGAGGCCCTGCTCGTCAGCTTTATTTTCGCCTTTGCGCCCTTTGGGTCGTGCTTCCGGGAAGCAAGAATGTATCCGGTGATGCTGGTGGTTTCCCTCCTCTCTCTTTCAATTTTTTCAAGTTTGCTGAAGAACGGCTACTCCGCCAGAGGCATGGTTTGCCTGAGTATCGTCAACATCCTGGCGTTTTTAACCCACTACTACACCATCTGGCTGGTAGTGTGGGAATTTTTCTGGCTTTGCGTCAAGCTTCAGAAGAAAAGGGAAATATTACCCTATCTATTCGCATTTTTTGTCGCAATAATTGGCTGGTATTTTGCCTCGGAAGGAGTGCGTTCTTCGGTCGGGAGCTTACTCGGACAGCCACAGCGGAAGGCTTTTGTGGATGTGGAAAGGGCTTTCCTCGGCGTAGTCATAGGGGGGCCTCTCGTCAAGCCGATACCACTCCTGGTAAAGGTAGCCGTTCTCGCTGTATGGCTCGTAGGTTTGGGGGGCTTCGGGAGACTTCAGAGCGGATTGATGTGGTTAACCCTTGTCCTTTTCTCTGTGTCCGCTTCCATCGCTTTTCCCTGGTCAAACATAAATCCCCGTTTCTTCCTCTATGTGTTCTGGCCTCTGGCCTTATCCTGGGCCTCTCAAATGCGGTTCGGCCGATCTCTTGCGAACAGAGTTAAGAGCACGCTGGTGGTTGTCCTGCTTTTGCCCCTCTGGTCCTACGGGTGGTGGCTGCACTTGAATCTGAACTCCACGGAAAACCTTTACCGCGAGGCCGTTAGATACCTTGAGTTCATGGAAAAGCCGGGAGACAGGCTTTTCCTTTACGGGCCAAGGCACTGGCATTTGCTGAATTTTTACTACAAAGGCTCTTTGACTCCGGAAAAAATTTCGCTGGAAGAAATCCGCAATCTGAAGCAAAGAGCATTCGTCCTCGGTTTAGCCGGTTGGGGAGAGGACCCGAAGGGGGAAATTCTTAAAGCTCTTCGGGAAAGCACTTATCTGGCCTGGGAGAAATGGTTCTCGGATTGGGTGTATCTTGGTTTATATTATCCCCCCGTAGAATTGGCCCAGAGAACCAGTGCCCCTGTGCAGGGGAACAAACCCGGAGGTCCTTTTCGGGTCTTTCTGCCCATAGTCCTGAACTGGTCCGGCAAGCCCTTGATAGAAGGCAGTGTCAGGATGACAGGGAAGGAATTTTCCGGAGGGTTCCAGTTCACTCTAACCGAAACAATGGGAACATGCCTTCAGCCTTATGATGCTATCTATTATGACCTGTGTCCCTCGCCTTCCGTGACCCCTGAAGCCACAGAAGGGCTGTTTTTGAGCTTGAGGCTTTACGATGAGGCGGGACAGCTCTGGGCATCCGGCGACTATCCTATCCGCAAAGAGTGCACCAGGGCTGCGCTGGTTGTGCCCTGGGGCGTGCCTTCGGGCCTTTACAGAGCAGTGGCTCAAATTTACAACGTGAAAGAAGGAGTTCCCCTCAAGCCCTCCGACGGGGAACCCTGGATTACGGAATCGATCGCCGTTTGCAACACGTGGCCGGATAAAATTAGGCCTCTTAACCCTGTAAATGCCGTCTTCGGCCAAAAAGTCCAGTTGCTGGGAACGGATAGATTGCCATCTGAGGTTGAGCAGGGGGCAACCCTGCCCATAAGCCTTTACTGGTTCTTCCCCGAGGGAAAACCTCTGGAAAAATTGACGAGAATTGTTGAGTTGCGCGATGGGAAAGGCAGGCTGATAACGCTGCTGGAAGCAGTAATAGTAAACACAAATCCGGAAATCCCCCCGGGGCTGGCCGATAGGTTTTCTCTGAACATACCGGGCCGATTGCAGACGGGTGAATACCACCTGAAGTTGAAAGTGGTGGATGGAAGTGGCCAGATTCTGACCTGCGAGCGTCCGGAGAAACTTTTCGGCAAAAGGAGCGCGAGGGAGGCCTGCGATCTGGGCAAGATCACTGTGGTGCCCATAAAGCGCTCTTTCCGCAAGCCTTCCGTGGATGTATACTTTGAAGCTGAAGTGAAAGGCATAGCCAGGCTTATAGGTTACACGCTGGATGCTTCTCAGGCCAGGCCTGGGGGAGCCCTGCGGTTAACCCTCTTCTGGCAGGCCGCAGGTGAACCCGAGAAGAATTACACCGTTTTCAACCACCTGGTGGGCCCGGATGGCAGAATTTGGGGGCAGAAGGATAACCCGCCAGCCAGGGGTTCAAGACCCACCACTACTTGGCTCAGAGGGGAATACATAACGGATGAATACCTGATACCGATAAGCCCCGATGCCCCCGATGGCCTCTACACTCTATACACCGGTTTCTATGACCCTCAGACCATGGAGAGGGTGCCCGCTTTCGCCGCTAACGGCGAACGTTTGCCCAACGATGCCATACCGGTGGCTAAGGTGGAAATAACCAGAAGGTAAAGAAGCTGACCATGAGACCAGGGCCGTAGGGGAAGGGAGTCAATGGGTTGAAGCGCTTGCTCATTATCCCCCTGACCATAATCGCCAGGGCTATTATTCCGTTCAGGAAGACCCCCGCCAGTAAAGCTTGCAGGCCTTTCGGATAGCCGAGGATAATCCCAATGAGAGCGGCCAGTTTGACATCGCCCAGCCCGAAGGCCACTTCCTCCACTGATTTCCAGCGTGCGAATGCCTGCCCCAGTGCGTAGAAGGTGATGAAGAGCAGGAGGGAAAGGAACCCTCCCATTATGTGCGTCCTGAGGTAGGGGCCTGGGTTCAGGCCCTCCCGGATGCCTTCTCCGATCAGGGCCAGAATTATTGCCGGAAAAACCACCACATTGGGGAGAAGTCTGTGGGTTGTATCTGTTACGAAGAGCAGTATGAAAGCGACGCTGTAAAGCAGGGCGAACAAGGTGTAGAAGGTAAGCCCGAATTTCTGCCAGATGAGTGAGAAAATGACGGGCGTGGAAACTTCGGCCAGGGCGTAGGGGAAGAGGTAAGGGGCACCGCAGGAGGGGCAGCGGCCTCTGTGAAGGATAAGTCCTTCAAGAGCGAACCACGGCCTGTAGGGAGTCTGGCAATATGGGCATATGACCGAGCTCTTCCCCGTTACGGTGAGAATGGCAAGCCTGGTTAACAGGGGGCTGAGGAGGAAGCCTGCCAGGGCTATCAGGAAAGGCATGCCTTTCTCCAAGCCAAAAAATAAAAGGCGGCGGCCGGATTCGAACCGGCGAATGGGGGTTTTGCAGACCCCTGCCTTAGCCTCTTGGCTACGCCGCCCCGGAGAATGGGCCCACCTGGATTCGAACCAGGAACCCGCCGGTTATGAGCCGGCCGCTCTACCGTTGAGCTATGGGCCCGAAGCGGGAGACGGGACTCGAACCCGCAACACACGGCTTGGAAGGCCGTTGCGCTACCTTTGCGCCACTCCCGCTCTCTTCATGGTCGGGGCGAGAGGATTTGAACCTCCGACCTCAGCGTCCCAAACGCTGCGCGCTTGCCAGCTGCGCCACGCCCCGCTCTAATTATATTATACTCAAACTGGGCTTTTCAGTCAACCCGACCCGACCGGACTTCGCCCGGGTCAGAGGTTCCACTCCCGCCCCTCTTGCCGTTTTGTTCAGCCTTCCAGAGTGCAGATGGCACCAGGTTGCTTTATCCTCAGGGCTATGGTTTCAAAGACCCGGAATTTGTGCTCCATGTTAGAGCTCTCAAGGTAGGCTGTGACCAGGTCCTGACCAACCGCCAGGTCCACAAAGGGCGGCTTGGGTGAAAGGACTACCACCCTGTTTTCCGGAACGGCGGGGGAATAGAACAGGCCCGCTTCCGCCACTTTTCTGACCAGCTCCACTTCCAGTATGCCCTGTTTACCCACGACCCTCTGAAGCAGGGCATAAGTGGAGGGGTTCATTATCACAGCGTAGGGACCGTAGAACCCGGACGCAGTGAGCCTGGCCACCGCTTTGGAGATATCGGCCAGGGCCTGGCCTTCTTTCTCCCAATCGCCCATGGGGAGAACCTTACGGCCAGAAGCGTTCAGGAGGCCTTCAAGTCCGGTTTCCTCGCAGCCCTTGAAGATTAGCTCATCCTCGGCCATCGCACAGAGGGAGGCAGCACCGGCTATTGGCCCCACATCAAAAGGTATACCCCTTTCAAAGGCGTCAAGATCTCGCCCGGTGATGATGAAATCGCGGGAGATTTCCACCAGCGGGAGAGGCTTAGCGTATTCGGCCTTGACCGGTTCGCCTTCCGCAAGTTTGTAACTGTAGAGGGGGACGGTGCGAACCCCGTAGCCGAGGGGGCCATAGAGCTGGAGGAAACGCCTCCCCACGAGGATCTGCCTTGCCACCTCGCTGACGGTTTTATCTATCAGTTCCCACTGATCCGGGCTCAGGGGGGCTGCGCTCCGCATCAGAAAGTGCTCCATTTTCACTCCTCCTTCTCAGTTTTAAGCAGGCTTCCCACAGTCCAGCCTGATGGGCTAAGGTGCCTTATCCTCTCCAGCAGCCTGTGGAAGAGCCCTTTATGGTAAAGTTCATGAGCTTTCAGAGTCTCCAGAAGCTCTTTAACCGAAAGCTCCTCCACTTTGCCGGAGAATTCCTCATATTTTTGGGCCGTTTCCGTCTCCAGTTTAATATCGGCCGTGAGCATTTGCTGGATCTCTTTTGGAAGATCCACCGGATGGTGTTCGGTAGGGATGGCCTTGCCGAACCCCGCGAGCTTTTCTGCAAGCCAACCCAGATGTTGCATTTCATTGATGGCCTGAAGTTCAAGCTGGCGGGAGGTTTCCTCGTCTTTGATCACAAAAGAGTGGAAGAGATACTGGAGGATGGCAGCATATTCGTGGCGGATCCCCCAATCCAGGGCCTCAAGGGCGGAGGGGGAAGGAACTGGAG
>DAOUCW010000064.1:0-13402 GCA_034431695.1 Anaerolineae bacterium
TGGCAGGATTTCGCACTCCTTCCCGAAGGTTTCCCTGAGGGCTGCCTCCAGGTGCTCCAGAACTTTCCGATCCACCTGTCCGAAAGGGACGATCGCGATCTTCATTTCGTTCCGTCCACCTCCTGGAGGGCTATGAGGAGGTCCAGCTCCTCAGGCGAAGGATCCCAGGGCGGAAGCTCCAGCATTGGCTGGTGCCTCAGGATGAGCTCAACGGTAAGGGGGGTGCAGCCCAATTTCCTGGCCATTTCAGCTCCCAGGAGAGGGTGGTAATAGTGGACGAAGAAAGGGCGACGCCATCCATCGGGCACGGCGAGCCACTTCAGAGCCAGGGGGAATACGGCCCTTATGAGGACTATGGCCACCCTGTGCCAAAGGCGGATCCCTCCATCCCCTTTGCCGATATCGTGGAGGAGGGCAGCTTTCAGGAGATCGGGGTGGGTTTTCCCCTGACGGACGAGGGTGTAGTAGACATCAAGGCTGTGGCGCTGATCGGCGAGGGGCAGGCGAGCGAAGGCCTCCATCTCTTCCGGGGTCAGGTTCTCCCTCAGGACCTCCAGGTCTTCCTCCCCCAGGCGAGCCGAGAGGGCCTGGAAGAACTGCCAGGCTCTGTAGAAAGCCTGCCTGACCATCCTCAGCATGGGATCACCTCAGGAGCAGGGAAACGATGAAGTGGAAAGGCGGTCCCAGTATGCTCCCCAGTATGCTCACGGGCAGGACGTAATCAATGGCCAGGAGGGCGAAGAGGATGAGAGGCCCATGGACCTCAAATTGGGAAAGCTTGCGGAAGAGGTTGTAGGCTGTGCGCCCCCGGAACGAGCCGACAATCCCTAACAGGACATCGTAGCCATCAAGGGGAGGAAGGGGCAAAAGGTTGAAGAGAGCCAGGCCCACGTTGGCCGCCACCCCTGCAAAGAGGAAAGACCAAAGAGCTGGAAGCCGGGCAAAGTGCATTATCAGGGCCAGGAGCGAAGCCAGGAGCAGGTTGGATAGGGGTCCGGCCAGGGCTATCAGGCCCATCCCTGTGACTATCGGGAGCTTCCGGATGTTGCGCGGATTGACGGGAACAGGCTTACCCCATCCGATCCCGAAGCCGTAGACGAGGGAGACCAGCATCATAACGGTGCCCAGGGGATCCAGATGGGCTAAAGGGTTAATGGTCAACCTGCCCATGTAGCGGGCCGTCGGGTCACCCAGCCTGTCAGCAGTCCAGGCGTGGGCAAACTCGTGGATGGTAATACCCAGGAGGACGAAGAAAAGTATGGCCACTATGTTCTCCATGGTTCAACCTCCCGGGCTAATTTTACAACCGAGCTCCCCTTTTGGCAATACGGACCGGAGATGCTCTCTTTTGCCCTGGGAAAGCCCTGTGGTAAAATTCTCACGGGCTAACTGGAGGAAAATGGAGGAGAGTTTCTGCCTCAAGGCCATCGGGATACTCCATCACCCTCGCATCCCGGATTCGCCCAGGGTTGCGGAGGAAATTCAGGATTTCCTGAGGGAAAGAGGGGTTGAATCTTGGCTCTGCTCCGCCTGGGATGAGCCAGGGATAAAGGCGAGGCTCAGCGGGACTTCCATGCTCATAACTCTCGGAGGCGATGGCACAATCCTGAGGGCGGCCAGGGTCTCCGCCGGGCACAATGTCCTGATCCTCGGCCTGAACATGGGAAAGCTCGGTTTCCTGGCCGAGATGACCCTCCACAACTGGCGGGAAGTGCTCTCCTCCGTGCTGGAGGGCAATTACTGGGTTGAAGAGAGGATGATGCTCCAGGCTTCCTTCCTGAGGCAAGGCAAAAACAAAGCCTCCTACCACGCCCTCAACGATGTCGTGGTCAGCCGGGGAACTCTGGCCCGCATAGTCCACCTCTCAACTTACATTGACGGCTACTACTTCACAACTTATCATGCCGATGGCCTCATAGTTTCCACCCCGACGGGTTCCACAGCTTACGCTCTGGCTGCCGGAGGCCCCATCCTCCCTCCGCAACTGCGCAACATCCTCATCATACCCATAGCCCCGCACCTGTGCCTGGACAAAGCCGTCGTGCTCTCGGAAGGCTCATGGGTCCGGATAGCCGTTTCCACGGACCACCGGGCAATCCTCACGGTGGATGGTCAATTTGAGGTAAACCTGCGGGATGGCGATGAAGTGGAGGTCAGGGCCAGCCCCTACGCCGCCTATTTCGCCCGGGTCAGGGACCGATCTTACTTCTACCAGACCCTTCTGGAGAGGCTGAGGGAGAGTTACTGATGCTGGAACGATACGCTCGCCCCCAGATGCTCAGAATATGGAGCCTTGAAAACCAGTATCGCAAATGGCTTGAGGTGGAGATCGCTGTGTGCGAAGCCTGGGCTGAGCTCGGGGCAATTCCCCCCGAAGCCGCAGAAGCGATAAAGGGACGCGCTCGCTTCGACCCCGAGGAGATCGCCAGGATTGAATCCCGAACTCACCACGATATGATCGCATTCTTGGAGAACGTTTCCGGCTACATAGGGGAAGGAGCCCGCTACCTCCACTACGGCCTCACTTCTTCCGACGTGAAGGATACTGCCCTCGCCCTTCAGCTCAGGGAATCCCTGGACCTGATCCTGGCCGATGTGGATGAGGTTGTGGGCGAACTCAAAGCCCAGGCCTTCCGCCACAGGGATACCCTGATGATGGGCAGGACGCACGGGGTCTTCGCCGAGCCCATAACTCTGGGGGTTGTCTTCGCCCGATGGGCCTTTGAGATGCTCCGCCACCGCAGAAGGCTTGAGATAGCCCGGGAGACGGTCTCGGTGGGGAAAATATCCGGGGCAGTGGGGACCTACGCTTCCCTCGACCCCAGGGTTGAGGAGATAGCGTGCCGCAAGCTCGGCCTCAGGCCCGACCCAGCTTCGAGCCAGGTCGTGAGCCGGGATCGGCATGCCGAGTGTCTCTGGGCTGTTGCCGCCACCGCTTCCTCGGTGGAGAAATTCGCCCAGGACATCCGCCACCTCCAGAGGACGGAGGTCGGGGAACTTGAGGAGCCTTTCCTGGCCGGACAGAAAGGTTCCTCAGCCATGCCCCACAAACGCAATCCTATACTTGCGGAAAGGCTCTGCGGGATAGCCCGCCTCCTCCGGGGACACCTCCTCGCAGCCCTGGAGAACATACCCCTCTGGCTTGAAAGGGACATGAGCCATTCGGTGGTGGAAAGGTTCATCTTCCCCGAAGCCTTCTGCCTGCTTGACTACCTCCTCACCCGTTTCGCCTGGCTCATCCGAAACCTCAAGATAAACCCGGACAGGATGGCGGAGAATTTAGCCCTGAGCCTCGGCCTTTACGCCTCCGAAGCTGTCCTGATGGCGCTGGTGGACAAAGGGATGAGGCGGGAAGAAGCCTACGATCTGGTCCAGCGCCTGGCCACAAGAGCATGGGAGGAAAGGAGGAACTTCGGCGACCTGCTCAAGGCTGCCCTTCCCCCTGAACTCCTCACCCCGGGGGAAATTGATTCTCTCCTTGACCCCCGGCGCTACCTGCGCAACTGCGAGGTGATATTCCGCCGGCTGGAGGAAGCCCTGACCCCGGGGTAGCCTTCGCCCCTTTTCCCCCTCTCAGGTCTGGTGTATAATTACCCCCGAGGAGGGGGCATGAGCCCGATCTTAAAGGGACCCGCCATTTCCTTTGTGAGCCGGAGCGAGGAGCAGACGAAGCGGCTCGGCGCCAGGCTCGGCAGGCTCCTCCAGGCCGGAGATATAATCTGCCTGGAAGGCCCCCTGGGCAGCGGGAAGACCTGCTTCGTCCAGGGGATAGGAATGGGCATGGGGGTTGAGGAGCCTATAACAAGCCCCTCCTTCATCCTGATAAACGAATACAGGGCGCGGTCCGGCCTCATCCTCTACCACATTGACTTCTACCGCCTCCTCGACCCCGTGAGGGAAGCCCTGGCTATAGGGATAGAAGAGGTGCTCTACGGCGATGGGGTGTGCGTCATAGAATGGGCCGACAGGGCCAGGGAAATAATCCCACCGGAAAGGCTCTGGATAACCTTGAATCACCTGGATACCCACCAGCGGAGCATCCTGATGGAAGCCAGCGGTGAAAGGTATATCCAGCTCCTCAAAACTTTCAGGGAGAAGGCCTTTGGCATCGGGTAGGAGATATGCTCCTGGCCATTGATACTTCCACCCGGTTCTCGGGCATAGCCCTCTTTGACGGGGAAAAGATCCTGGCGGAGGAGAACTGGCTTTCCCGGGAAAGCCACACCCTGCAGCTCATGCCCAGGATCGTGAGGATGATGGAAACCCAGGGCCTCAAGCCCGCAGACCTGAAAGCCGTCGGGGTGGCTCTGGGACCGGGGTCCTTCACCGGACTGCGGATAGGGATGGCCGTCGCCAAGGGGCTCGCCCTCTCCCTGAAGGTTGACCTCGTGGGGATACCGACCCTGGATTTTCTGGCCTATTCCCTTTCCTGCCAGCCCCTGCCGGTCTGGAGCATCCTGGAGGCGGGGCGAGGCAGAATATACACCGCCGGCTACAGGAGGGTCGGAAGGGGGTGGAAGAGGTTCACCGACTACATGGCCCTGGCCTGGGAGGAATTGCCTCCGAAAGTGGGGGATAGTCGCGTTATCTTCTGCGGTGAAATTGACCGCTACGGGAGAGATTTCATAGAGAAAGCTTTCAGGGGCAGGGCGAAGATAGCGGAACCGGCTTTTTCCCTGAGGAGGGCCGGCTTCCTGGCCCAGATGGCCTACCAGCTCTGGCTCTCCTCCCACAGAGACGACCCTGCCTCTCTGTCGCCCATCTACCTCAAGGAGATATAGGTTATGGACCTTCCTTTCATCGTAAGGCGCATGACCCTGGAGGATCTGCCGGAGGTCCTGGAAATAGAGCGGGTCAGCTTCCGGATGCCATGGACTCAATCGGCTTACCAGTATGAACTAACCCGCAACGATCGGGGTTTCTACCTTGTGGTCAGGCTCAGATCCGATAAAAGGGAAGGGCCTCTCATCGCTTACGGAGGTTTCTGGTTCCTCATTGACGAAGCTCACATATGCACTCTGGCGGTGAGGCCGGACTGGAGAGGCAAGGGGGTAGGGGAACTCACCCTTTATTCCCTCATAGATTTGGCCCTGCGGCTCGGAGCGGAACTCATCACCCTGGAGGTGAGGGTTTCCAACAAGCCCGCTCAGAACTTATACCGGAAATACGGATTTGAGGTGATGGGCCGACGCAAAGGTTATTACTCCGATGGGGAAGATGCCTTCATCATGACGGCTTTTGACGTGAACACGCCGAAATACCGCTCGCTTCTGAACAGAAACAGGGAGAACCTGGAGAGAAAACTCAGGGGGTTGAGCCATGGGGGAACTGGAGAGCCTTTACGAGGAGATCCGTAACTGCACCAAATGCCGGCTCCATCAGAGCAGGACCAACGCCGTTCCCGGGGAAGGCCCCGAAAATGCCCGCATAATGTTCATAGGGGAAGCCCCCGGGTTCCACGAGGACCGGCAGGGGAGACCCTTTGTGGGAGCAGCGGGGCATTTCCTTGATGAACTTCTGGCCAGCATAGGCCTCAAGCGTGAGGAAGTCTACATCTGCAATGTCATCAAATGCCGGCCCCCCGGGAACCGCGATCCTCTCAAGGATGAGATTGAAGCCTGTATTCCTTACCTTGACCGCCAGCTGGAAATAATAAAGCCCAGGCTTGTGGTAACCCTTGGGCGTTACTCCCTGGCCAGGTTCCTTCCCAGCGCTTCCATAACCAAGGTGAGGGGGCAACCTGTAAAAGTCGGGAACTTCGTCTGCTATCCGGTCCTGCACCCCGCCGCCGCCCTGCACCAGCCCAAGTGGCGTGAAATCCTGGAGGAGGATTTCAAGCGCATCCCCAAAATACTGGAGGACCTGGACAAACTTGAACTGAGAGACGAAAGCAAGGCCAGACAGCTCAGCTTGTTCTGAAGCAGACCATGACCCGCTGCATTCCAGCCTGAGGGCAAAAGCTCTCCCCGGGTTCTTCTTGCCACTGCGCCTTTTTGTGTTCCTGCCTTGTGGTATAATAGAATTAACCCGGCGAGGTGAAAGGCTTTGAGCCGATACAAAATAGCTCTGAATGCGCAACTGCTCTCCCTGACCCAGAGTTACAGGGGGGCAGGTATCAATCAATACATCTACAACCTCCTGCGCTTCCTTCCCGCTGTGGATGGGGAAGGGCATTACGTAGCTTTCCTGGGGGAAAGAAAAGCCCGGTTCCCCGGGGTTGAGCTGCGCTTCACCTCGCTTCCCACCATCAAGCCACCGGTCAGGATCCTGTGGGAGCAGGTTGTCCAGCCCTGGGCCCTTCTCAGCGAAAGGGTTGAACTCCTGCACAGCCTCGCCTTCGTGGGACCTATCCTTTCGCCCTGCCCCTTCCTGATTACGGTGTATGACCTCAGCTTCCTCCTCTTCCCCGAAAGCTTCAGGCCCTGGAACAGGCTCTACCTCTCCCTCTTCACCAGGCTTTCGGCCAGGAAAGCCCGCAGGGTCATCGCCATCTCAGAGAACACCAGGAAGGACCTGGTCAAGCTCCTGGGGGTTGAGGAGGGGAAAATAAGGGTGACTTATTGCGGGCGCGATGAAAGCCTGCGGCCCCTGCCGCCCCAAGAAGTGGAAGAATTCCGCCGGAGGAAAGGCCTCCCCGAGCGGTTCATCCTCTTCCTGGGCACCATTGAACCCCGCAAGAATCTAATCCGGCTCCTTGAGGCATACAGCAGGATCAGGAGAGAGGGCGTCAGGCTGGTCCTGGCCGGTGGGCTGGGCTGGGGGTATGAGCCCATCCTGGCAACGATGGAGAAGCTTGGCCTCAACGATGATGTCATAATGCCGGGGTTTGTCCCCCAGGAGGAGAAAGTTTACTGGTATAATGCTGCGGAGGTCTTCGTTTACCCCTCCCTCTACGAAGGATTCGGACTTCCCCCTCTGGAAGCCATGGCCTGCGGCACCCCGGTCGTGACATCCAGCGCGGCGAGCCTCCCGGAAGTGGTGGGCGATGGGGGGATCCTTGTGGACCCAACCGATCCCGAAGCTCTGGCCGGAGCCCTCTCTTCCCTCCTGGCCAGCCCGGAAGAGCGTGAGAGGCTCAGGGAGAAGGGGCTCAGGCGTGCGGAGATGTTCTCCTGGGAGAAGATGGCCCGCGAAACCGCCGCCATTTACAGGGAAGCCTTAACTGAAAGGAGGCTTCTGGAATGAAAAAATTCCGCCAGAAGGTGGCTTTCTTCACAGCCCTGGCCGATCTGCTTTCCATAAATCTGGCCTTCGCCCTCGCTTACTGGGTCCGTTACGAGCTCGAATGGATCAAGCCTGTGGCGGAGGCCCATTACGTGCCCTACCGCTTTTACTTCCCCTTCTCCATCATGCTCACCTTCATCCTCATGCTCACCTACTTTGTCCAGAAGCTATACGATTACGAGCGGATGAAATCCCTCTCCGATGAAATTACCACCATTTTCACCGGGACCGCCACCGGCATCCTCCTTCTGGTGGCGATCTTCTTCTTCTACCGCCCGCTCTTCTACTCCCGCCTGCTCCTCATATATGCCTTCGCCTTCACCGTTATCCTGCTCAGCCTGACCAGGCTGATCAGGAACTTCATACTGGGTTACCTGAGGAAGAGAGGCATAGGAGTTACCCGCGTCCTGATCGTTGGTGCCGGGGATCTGGGCAGGAAGGTGATGCGCAACATCCTTGCCCAGCCTCACCTGGGATACCATGTGGTTGGCTTCGTGGACGATGACCCCGAAAAGGGATACGGATACATAGGGCGGTTCAAGGGGCTCGGGGGGCTGGATAGAATCCCCCAGATTGTCAGGGATGAAGCCGTGGATGAGGTCATAATAACTCTCCCGTGGATGTATCACCGGAAAATTCTGGGCATCATGGAGCAGTGCGAACGCTACAACGTAAGGGCCAAGATCGTCCCCGACCTCTTCCAGATGAGCCTGAGCCAGATTGAGGTTGATGACCTGAGCGGCCTTCCCCTCATCAGCATAAGACCACTGGCCTTCAGGCGGTGGGAAAGGATGCTCAAAAGAGCCATGGACCTGGTCATCGCTTCGGTGGCCTTCATTGTCTTCCTGCCCCTGATGCTCCTGATAGCCCTCGCCATAAAGCTGGATTCACCGGGGCCGGTTCTCTTCAAGCAGGTCAGGGTTGGAAAGGGCGGCAGGGAATTCGTGATGTATAAGTTCCGGTCCATGCACGGTGGGGCCGAGGAAGAGCAAGAACGCCTCAGGGAACTGAGCGAAGTTGATGGCCCCATCTTCAAGATCAGGAACGACCCCCGCTGCACAAGGGTCGGGAGGATCTTGAGGCGTTTCAGCCTTGATGAACTCCCCCAGCTTTACAATGTGCTCAAAGGCGAAATGAGTTTGGTGGGACCGAGGCCCCCTTTGCCTTCGGAGGTGGCCCAGTATAAAGAATGGCACAAGAAGCGCCTCGCCGTCTCGCCGGGAATGACCGGCCTGTGGCAGGTCAGCGGAAGGAGCCTCCTCTCCTTTGAAGAGATGGTGCTCCTGGACCTATACTACATTGAGAACTGGTCACCGCTGCTGGACTTCAAAATCCTCCTGCGGACAATCCCAAAGGTCATAATGAGCGAAGGAGCTTTCTGAGGGAGGTAGGAAATGCCCTGGCTTTCGTCCGAAGACCAGAAAGCCCTTGTGAATTTCCTCAAGGAACTGGTGGCGATTCCGAGCCCTTCCGGACAGGAAGGCCCCTTAGCCCAGAGGATAGCCGATGAGATGGAACGCCTCGGCTTCCCCGAGGTGAGGATAGACAGAGTAGGCAATGTGGTGGGCAGGTTCGGCACCGGCCGCAAGCCCATCCTCCTGCTGGATGGACACATGGACACGGTGGATGTGGGCGATGTTTCCCGCTGGTCCCGTGACCCATACGGCGGAGAGGTAGAAGGGGAGTTCCTCTACGGACTCGGTGCCTCGGATATGAAGGGCGGACTGGCATCCATGGTCTACGGGCTCGGGGCCCTCGTCAGGGCGGGAGTGCAGATCCCCGGCACTGTCTACTTCGTGGGGGTGGTTCAGGAAGAGCCATGCGAGGGCTCGGCCATCAGGCTCTTCCTTGAAGAAGAGGGCGTGGTCCCCGATTACGCCGTGATAGGCGAGCCATCATCCCTCCGGATAATCCAGGGACATCGGGGACGCATGGGCATAATCGTGACCACCAGAGGCAAATCCTGCCACGCCTCCACACCCGAGCTGGGTCAGAATGCCATTTATTCCGCCGCCAGGATAATCTTCGGGATTGAGCTTATGTCATCTCAATTCCTGAACGATGCTTTCCTGGGGAAAGGCTCGGCGGCCGTGACCTGGATAAGGAGCGAATCTCCGAGCCGCAACGCCGTTCCACCCCTCTGCTCCTTCTACGTTGACCGGAGATTGACCCTGGGGGAGACAGAAGCCAAAGCCCTGGCCGAGATCCGGAGCATTGTGCTGAGAGAAGGAGCCGAGGCCGATATCGCCGTGAACGAATACGAAGCCCGCAGCTACACCGGTTACACCTGGAAAGTCAGGGAGTATTATCCGGCATGGCTCATCCCTCAGAGCCATCCTCTGGTGCAGGCGGGTTTGCGAGCGGTGGAAAAAGTCCTCGGCCTCAGGCCTCCCGTGGGCTGCTGGAAATTCTCCACCGACGGCACCTACACCATGGGTGAGGCGGGCATCCCCACCATCGGCTTCGGGCCTGGAGACGAGCACCGGGCCCATTCCCCGGACGAGCGGGTCAGGATAGATGATGTCTTGGCTGCCGCCGAAATCTACGCCGAGATGGTTCTGGAGATAATGAGGATTTGAAGAGGCCTTGGGCAAAATTTACGCTGCTCTCTTCTTGGTATCGGCCGGCTCGCTCGCCTTCCAGGTAACCCTGACCAGACTCTTCTCCCTGGCTCAATGGTATCACTTTGCCTTCATGGCCATAAGCCTGGCCCTCTTAGGGATAGGGGCGAGCGGCTCTTTCCTCCACATTGCCCCCTCCCCCATCAGGAAACGCCTGCCGGAGCTTGTCCCCTGGACAGGCCTCGCCTTCTCCCTGAGCGTTCTCATCTCTTACCTGGCGGCCAATTTCATCCCCTTTGACTCCTACCGCATAGCCTGGGAACCCATCCAGTATCTATACCTTCTGGCCTATTTCCTCGCCATTTCCCTGCCCTTCTTCTGGAGCGGGCTTGCGGTGGGGGCAAGCCTGGCAGCTTTCCCCGCCCGATCCTCCACCCTCTATGCGGCGAGCCTCGCGGGCTCGGCCCTGGGATGCCTGCTGCCCCTGGCGACGTTGCCCGCTGTGGGAGGGGAAGGCTCGGTGGCAATATGCGCTCTGCTGGGCGCTCTGGGGTGGCTCCCGGGCGGTGGGAAGAGGGGGAAGGCTTCAGCCCTCCTCCTGAGCCTTTTCCTCATGCTTATCGCCATCAGGCCCCCTGCCTTCTTTGAGGTCAGGCTTTCCCCCTACAAGGAGCTTTCCCAGGCTCTGAAACAGAAGGGCACGAAGCTGCTCCTGCGACGCTGGAATGCTTTCTCCAGGGTTGATGTGGTTGAAATGCCAACCTTCCACTCAGCCCCAGGCCTGAGCCTCTCCTTCCAGGGCAAACTCCCCCCGCAGAAAGCCATCTTCATTGACGGAAGCGACCCATCACCCGTAACCGAGCCCTCGGACCTGAGCTTCCTGGACCACACTCCATCGCTCCTGCCCCACCTCCTGCGACCCCACTCCAGGGTCCTCATCCTGGAATCAAGAGGAGGGTTTGAGGTCCTCACGGCCCTGAGGAGCGGGGCTGCCCACGTGACGGCGGTGGAAGGAAATCCCCTGGTGATCTGGGCTGTTGATGAATTCCTGGGGGATTTCTCGGGGAAAGTGTACTCAAACCCGAAGGTGAAGGCCGTGAGCGTGGAAGGGAGGAGTTTCCTCAGGAGCACCGGCGAGAAATACGACCTCATAATCCTGAGCCTGGCCGACAGCCGGCGGGTGATAACATCGGGAGCATACAGCCTCTCGGAGAACTACCTCTACACCCTGGAGGCCTTTGAGGATTACCTGAGCCACCTGGAAGACGATGGCATCCTGGCGGTGCACCGGTGGTTTCAGGTTCCCCCCAGTGAAAGCCTCAAGGTCGCCTCTCTGGCCGTGAAGGCCCTGGAGAAGATGGGGGTTGAAGACATCCCCTCCCACCTGATAGCCCTCAGGAGCTGGGCTACGGTCTTGATCCTGGTGGGGAAAAGGCCCTTCACTCCGGAGGAGATTGAGAAGGTCAGAGCCTTCTGCCGGGGCAGGTTCGATCTGGTCTACTACAAGGGGATGAAGGAAGAAGAAGCCAACCTCTACAACATCTTCCCCGAGCCCTACCACTACCGGGCTTTCGTGGGGCTTATGGAAAAGGGAGAGGATTTCATCAGGGCTTACCCCTTTGAGATCTCCCCTCCCACCGATGACCGTCCTTTCTTCTTCCACTTCTTCCGCTGGGTTCAGCTCCCCTACATCCTCCAGATGATGGGGAAAGTGTGGATGCCTTTTGGGGGGAGCGGATACCTGGTCCTCCTCATCCTCCTGGGGGTGGCAACTTTTGCCGCCTTCGCCCTGATAATCCTCCCTCTGAGGTTGGCCCCTCTACCCGCCAGAATCCCATCAGGGAGGTGGATCGGGGTCCTCGCCTACTTCGGCCTGTTGGGGATCGGTTACATTCTGGTAGAAGTTCCCCTGATTCAGAAGTTCATCCTTTTCCTGGATCGGCCCGTCTATGCCTTTTCCGCAGTGGTGGCTTCCCTGCTGATTTCTTCGGGGCTGGGGAGCTACCTTTCGGGAAGGGTGCCCTGGAGGCTGACCCTCCTGGCCATTTCGGTTCTTGCTTCCGTTTATCCCGGAGTGCTTGGGAAAGTCCTCCCCGCGATGATGGGCCTTCCGCTGGCGCTGCGCCTCTTCCTGACCTGGATCTTCCTTTCGCCCATGGGCTTTCTCATGGGCATACCTTTCCCCCGGGGGGTGAGGGAAATGGGCAGGCACCGGCCTGAACTTGTGCCCTGGGCCTGGGGGGTAAACGGTTCCCTCTCGGTAGTGGGATCGATCGGGGCGGCGATGCTGGCCCTCTCTTCAGGATTCAGGTGGGTCCTTGCAGGGGGAGGCCTCGCTTACTTTGGGGCTATGCTGGCCTCCAATCTCCTCAAGGGCAAGGAAAGCCAGAACCCCCGCTGAAATTGTCCCCAGGGCCGCCAGGGAGAAGATGGTCCTGACCCCCAGGGCCGCTCCCAGAAGGCCCGAAAAGCCCATCGCCAGGGTTGTTGAGAAGCTTATGGAGGTATTGACAGTGCTTTCAACCCGCCCCCTCTTCTCATCGGGGACTGTGGCCTGGAGGATGGCAGCGAGGGTTGCCCTCGCCACCACCACACAGACCCCTATGATGGCAGCAATGGCCATCGCCGCCTCAAACCGTGAGGAGAAGGCAAAAATTAAGATGGCTATCCCTAACAGGATCATGGTCATGCTGGCCAGGTAGCGGGGGGAAACGAGGCGGGAGAAGAACCCCAGGGAAAGTCCTCCGGCCACCATCCCGATCCCCTGCACGGAGTTTAGGAAGCCGAAGCTTTCCGCGCTCATCCCCAGGTATTTCTCCACATACGCTACCCCCAGGACGGCTATGGTCCCCAGGCTCAGGGTTGCCACCGAGGCCACCACCATTGTGACCAGGATGGTCCTGTGCCTCCTCACGTAGGCAAGCCCTTCCCTGAGCTGGGGCCAGATTATGCCTTCCCTGGGGGTGGAATTGTTCAGAGGGGGGATCCTCAGAGTGCAGATCAGCCAGGCGGAGATGAGAAAGGTCAGGCTGTCCAGCACGAAAGCAGAAGCCGGGCCGAGGGCAGCGATGACGATGCCTGCCAGGGAAGAGCCCACAATGATCGCCAGCATCTGACTCGCCTGGAGGAGGCCATTGGCTGTGAGGAGCATCTCCCTGGAGACGATGCTTGGGATGACGGCGTTGCGGGCCGGCCCGAAGAAAACCCCCAGAATGGACATGAGACAGCCCACAATGGGGAAAAGGTAAAGCTCGCGGGGGCTTCTGGCAGCGATCAGCAGGAGGATCACCGCCCCCCTCAGGATGTCCGAAACGACCATGACCTTCTTCCGGTCAAAGCGATCGGCTGTGACTCCCCCAACGAGGCCGAAGAGGAGCGGGGGAAGGGTCAGGGTCATGGCGGTCAAACCCAGCCAGAGGGTGGAACCTGAGAGCTTCTGGATTACGACGAGGGCGGCAATCAGCGCCAGATTGTCTCCTATCTGGGAGACAAATTGACCGATCCAGAGAGTCCTGAAGTCCCTGATTTTGAAGGCTTTTAAAAATTCCAAAGGCTTATTTCCCCCTCAGGCCCGGGTTTTCCTGGAGGATCGGCGCTTCTTCTCCCCTTGCTGGTGG
>DAOUCW010000065.1:0-2023 GCA_034431695.1 Anaerolineae bacterium
GCAGTTCACGCTCGTTGAAGGATGAATCCCCAAGAGCCGGGATCGTCCGCTCCCGTAGCCGCTTCAACTGTTCCCTTCCCCTCTGAACCTGCGCAGTCAGAAATGGGTCCGCAGGCTGGAAAAAAGAGGGAGGGGTCACATTGTGGTAGATGAGTAGAAACCGCACATTTTGCTTAAGCAAATCATCCGCCAGGTCCGAACCAATGCTGTGGTGCAAGATCACCAGTTCGCCCGGGCGGGATGGACGATACTCCCGATAAGGCCGGATCTGATCAAAAAGAGAGGGATGAATGCTCTCGGCATAAATCTCCGAGCGAAAGCCTTCTTCCCGAAGCCAGCGCCGGATTACAAGAGCCTGATCCGTGATGGCATCCCCAGGAGTTGCCCCGATGATGAACTGATGTAAACAGCCGGTCATGTCTCTTTCCACCTGCGGATCAGGGTTTCAAAGCGGTTTAGAACAGCTTCCCAGGTGTAATTGGCCAGAACATAGCGCCTTCCGTTTTCGCCCATCCGGGCTGCCAGGTCCGGATGCGCCATCAGCCAGTCCAGGGCCTCTGCGAACTCCTCATAGGTTCTGAACCAGAGCCCTCCCTTGCTGCGCTGGACATGGCCTCGGGTTACCGGACAATCTTCATGAACCAGAACCGGACGTCCTGCCAGCCAGGATTCCATGATGGTCAACGAAAAACTCTCCCGCAACGACGGCTGGCAGAGGGCCAGCGCCTGGTGACAAAGGGCGGCCTTTTGTTCCTCGGATACAAATCCCAGGTATGAGAAAGCCTGATGGTTGGGGGGCCTGATCGGACCATCTCCAATCACCACCAGACGAATTCGTCCTCGCTCTTCAAAATATCGCTGCACATATTCGTATAAAAGTGGGACGTTTTTACCTTCCTCCAGTCGCCCGATGTAGAGCAAAAAGGGGCACGTTGCTTCAGGGAGAACAATGGCTGGAGTTCGGCCAGTGGAATTGAGCGATACACCTTCCCCTAAAACCGCTCGCCGATTTGCTGAGATTCTCAACCGTTGAGTGGCCAGTTCGGCTTCCTCTGGAGAATTAAACATCACTCCCCAAACACTTTCCAGCAACAAACGGACCGGCTCCAGGTATGCATAGGGTTCGTCGTGAAGGCAAGGGAAAAGGATGGTCCGATGGGGAGCAGACCATGCGGCATAGTGGACCAGCGGCATCACATAAGGCAGGGCTATGATAGCATCAAAATCATCCGCATGGCGGGCGGTATGGGCATATAGAAGAGGGCTATGGGGCCCGCTATCCAACCAGGCATAGGCCTCGGCGGAGGAAAGGAATCCCTGGTGGGCCAGTTTCACTTCCAGTTCTATCCACCGCTCCCGGTTCTGCCCGGCCACCGGGAACCGGCAAACTCTCACCCCGTTTTCCTGGTATATGCCTTCTGGATAAACATTTTCCCACGTATAATGACTGTGGGCACAGGTGGTCCAGACCTCCACCTCCCACCCTCTCTGGACTGCTGCATGGGCAAATCCACGGGCCAGTGATTCCGCGCCGCCCAGGACCTGAGGACCATAACGGGGAACAACAATGGCAATGCGCATCAGACCTCTCCCCGCAGTTTTCGCAGTTCCTCCTGCAGCGCCCGAATCTGGCGCTGTTGTTCCTGAAGCTGAACGGCCATCCGGTTGAGCGTGCTGACGAGATGACGGTTCACGATGAGCTGGCGCTGAGCGAGCTTGTTCACGTAAAAGAGCACCAGGTTATGAGCCTCCCGGCGAATCCGGTCCCACAGAGGGCCGATCAGGGGGATCCGGGAGCGGGGGGAAGGGGCCAGGACCATTTCCACGCCCAGCTGGTGATACTGTTGATTGGCCCGGCGGAGGTGATAATATAAATCGGCATCATATTCTTCTCCCTCCGGTTCGCCCGGGTAAGCCGCAGCGCCAAATGTGGGGAAAACCACCCGAGGATACCCCAGCTCCTCCCGACGGCGCTGGATCCGCGCCCGGATTTGCTCCATAATCTGGGCCGGATCAATTTCGG
>DAOUCW010000066.1:0-5091 GCA_034431695.1 Anaerolineae bacterium
AGTCTGTTCTGTCTGCCATACTGGGTCGGGCAGGAGCTCAGGACTTCCACGAAGGCGAAGCCGGGGTGGGTGAGGGCTTTCTTCAGGGCTTTTACGAGCTGGTGGATGTGGAAGACCGAATAGCGGGCCACGTAGGTGGCACCGGCCCCCACCATGAGCTTGCAGAGGTCAAAGGGCCTCTCCGGGTTCCCCTTCGGTGTGGTGACGGTGAAGGCCCCGGTGGGGGTGGTGGGGGTGACCTGACCTCCCGTCATGCCGTAGATCATGTTGTTGGCGCAAATAACGGTCATCTCAAGGTTGCGGCGGGCTGCGTGGATCAGGTGATTGCCACCGATGGAGGCCAGGTCGCCATCGCCCCCGATGACCACCACTTTGAGGGATGGGTTCGCCAGTTTAACCCCCGTTGCACAGGCTACCGCTCTGCCGTGCAGGGTATGGAGGGTATCGGCGGCGAAGTAGGGGCTCGGTATCCAGCCGGCGCACCCTATTCCCGAGACGAAGACCATGCGCTCAAAATCCAGGCCGAGCTCGTCTATGGCCCTGAGGATGGCGCCCATCAGGATGCCGTGACCGCACCCCGGGCAGAAGGCAGTGGGAAGAGCCTCGCTGCGCAGGTAACGCCGGATGGAGGCGTTCGTCCCAGCCTTACCATTCTTCTTCTTCATCAAACCCTTCCTCTTCCCATTCGGAGAAGATGTCCTCCTCCTCTTCCTCCTCCAGCCGGAAGGTCAGGCACCCCTCGTCGGGGTCTATCTCAATCTCCTTCGCCTGGCAGATGCCTTTCTTCCAGAACATGCAGTCTTCAATGTAACAGCGGACCCTTGTCATTTCTCTCCTCCTTCGCCAAGGTCTATTTTTATTGAGATGAACCGCCCTATACCGCCATGGAGGGCGGAGACCATCCCTCTTACGGTTTTAGCCACAATCTGGCGGGTGAAATCCTTGAAAATGGGCACTCCCCTGCCGTCCACCAGTATTGAAACCAGGGGAAATTCCCGCTTTCTGAGGATTTCCTTCTCTATCAGGTCAACCAGGGCTTCCGTCTCCTCAAAGGAGAACTGGGGGACAGGAACGTTGAGGGGTTCATCGGTAACCACAGCCAGGAGCTCCTGAGGTGAACAGAGGAGTTCGCCTCCCACGGCCCTGCGGTGGACTTCTATCTTGGGTTTGTCGGCCCTCTTGTAGCCCTCGGTGAGGATTATGTCTACATCGGTGATGTAGGAGGCAACCTCATCCAGCGAGAGTTCGCTCTCCAGCTTCTTGATCAGGGCCAGCTTGTTGGGCGAAGCGATCATTACGGTATCGCTTCCGGCCTGAGCATGGCGCCAGGAGTCCTTCCCCGGATGGTCTATATCAAAGCCATGGGTGTCGTGCTTGATCGTCCCCACCCTGTAGCCACGCTTTTTGAGCTCCGCTATGAGCTTCTCCAGAAGGGTGGTCTTGCCCGAGTCCGATTTGCCGACCACCGAAATTATGGGCGTCCCGGACATCTTTCGGGGTCCTCAGTGGATTATCACCGAAAGTATGAGCATGAAAATCAGCATCACTAAGGCCGTGATGCCTGCCCTTTTGAGGTCGCTGTATACGTATGGGTATTCCTTGCGGAGGTCAACCCTCTGGGGCAGGCGTTCCGGGACCTTCACGGCCGGTTTGGGGGCCGGCTGAGCCGGCTTCGGCGCCGGAGCCCCTATCTTCCTGGCCTGAGCCTTCTTCTTTTTCTTCTTCGCCATCCTTTTGCCCTCCCGGTGGTTTGGAAAACATTGTAGGCAGGCAAAGATTTTTGTCAAGGCTCTTCAGGGCCAGACGGTTCTCACTTCACTTTCTCTTCCTTCAGTTCCTCAGGGGAGAAGGTGAATTTGAGTATGCGGCAGTTGCCGGAGTCTGCGACGTAGAGGTTGCCATCCTTATCAACCGCCAGGCCTGTGGGCAGATTGAGTTCACCGTAGCGGCCGAAGGTGAAGAGGAAGTTGCCTTCCAGGTCAAAGGCAATGATGCGGTGGAATTCGGGGTCGGTGGCGAAGAGGATACCATCTGGGCTCACGGCAAGGTATGGTTTGTTCACGACCGAGGGGCTTTCCCAGCCGTGAATGCGCCACTCCCTGACGAAGTTGAAGTTCCTGTCGAACTTCTGAATCCGCCTGTTCCAGGTATCGGCCACGTAGATGTTGCCCTGGGCGTCCAGGGCGATCCCAACGGGCTCATCAAAGAATCCGCTCTGGGTGCCGAAGCCTCCCCACTGGCCCAGGAAGAGGCCCTCGGGGGAGAACTTCTGAATGCGCTTGTTCCCCGTATCGGCCACGTAGAGGTTGCCTTCGGGGTCAATGGCTACAGCCCTCGGCCCCCAGAACCCTCCGGGCTGCTCCAGTTTGCCCTCGGTGTTCACGAAGAAGCCCCACGAACTGATGAAATTGCCTCCCAGGTCAAACTTCTGGATCCTGTGGTTCCAGGTATCGGCCACGTAGACGTAGCCTCGCTCATCCACCGCTATGCCCCAGGGCTCGTTGAACTGACCGGGAGCAGTGCCGAAGCTACCCCACTGGAGGATGAACTGGCCATCCGGGCTCAGTTTCTGAACCCGGTTGTTTCCGGAGTCAAGCACGTAGATGTTGCCCTCCGGATCCACCGCCAGGTTGCGGGGGTTCATGAACTGGCCCGCTCCCGAGCCGCAGGTCCCCCCTTCCATGACGGGCTTTATCGTCCTGAAGCCCCGGGAGTAGGGGTCCACCTCCTCGGGGGGAGGGGGAGGAGCAACCCCGAGCTCCCACACCTTCTGGTAAACGTCCTTGCGGATGTAGAGGTAGAAGTAATGGACGTAAGGCCACTGAGTGAGGGGGGTCCTGTAGCGGCGGTAGAGGAAGACGTCCCAGAGGGCCCGCCTGGTTTCGGGGTTCCTGAGCATCTTCCAGAGGCGAGCCGGAGTCAGGCCCTTGTAATCCTCCCTGGGCCACCACACAAGCCGGTAGGTGAAGCGGTAATACTGATCGCCCAGGAAAGGCCTGACCCTGTCCTCGTTCTTGGGGCCGACGATGACGATCGGCGCGTCAAGGGCCTCGCGGGTGGGGTTTGCGCCGTAGTATACCCGGTTGGGGTAATCCCTGAAATACCACTCCAGGGGCCATGTGGAATCATCATCGTAGGCGAACTTTATCTGGCGGTCCCCCACGGTGTGGAGGGAAATGAGGTCAATCTGAGCGAGGGCTATTTTTATGTCAGGTGTGCCGTGAGCGTAGACCAGCAGCTCCTTAACGTTGTCGTAATTTATGAACGAGGCCATCCAGGCGAACCTTATGGTGAGGAGGGCGAGGAAAACTCCGGCCAATAGGCCGAAGGTTCCGGCGATGAGCCTCTTCCCCATCGGCCTGAAAAGGCGGTAGAGGAAGAAGGCGAAGGCCCCTGAGGCCAGGAGGGAGAGGAGCCACCGCATGGTTACTGAGAGCTTCTGGAGGGAAAGGCCCTGGAAGGGCCTGAGGCTCAGAACCTGAGCCAGGGCTGCCAGGGTCGGGATCAGGAGGATGAAGGCGATGAGGCCTCCCTTTTCCCACCACTCCTTCCACCGGAACCGCTCAATCAACTGCCCGCCGAACATCCCGCCCATCACCACGAAGGGAAGGGCAGGGTGGAGCACAAGCCACGGCATCTTTTCCCCTGCCCAGCTGTAGATGACCAGGGAGAGGATGAGCCAGCACGCCAGGAAAGCCTGGAACCAGACCCGCTCTTCCTGCGGCCTGATGAGGTAGTAGATGAGCCCGATCGTCCCCAGGATGAGGGGGAGGAACTCGTAGAGGGGCAGGAGGAGGAGGTAGTAATACCAGGGCTGACCGCCCCGCTGGACGCCGTGCTGGGCGAGCCAGTAGGAGATGGAGCCGGGGATGCCCGTGATGAGGCCGTAGGGGTTGGTGAAGAAGGTGGTGAAGAGGGTGACGTGGATGGCCAGGAAGATGAGGATGCTTATGAGGAGGCTCCTGGAATCTACGGCGCGCAGCGCCAGGGTAAAAGGCTTTTCCCGTGTCCTCCTCACGATTATCCCGGTGGCCAGGGCGCCCCCCAGAATTCCGGTGAACAGGGAAAAGTAGGGGATTGAAGAGAGCAGGGGTGCGGGGAGAGCCCCGGGCCTCTCCACTGCAACGATGCTGAGGGCAAGGATCGCGGCGATCAGGAAGGCCACAGCTGCCGAGAGGACGGTGCGCACGAGCCTGGCTTCCCCTCCCTCAAGGTTCTCCCAGAGGAGGGCCGAAAGGATGAAGACGAAGCCGATGAAGGCGCTTATGTAGGCCACCTCCTTGGAGGCGATGGCCAGGCTGAGGACGGCTGCGCCCATGTAGAGCCAGCGCGGCTTCCTCTCCTCCACGAAACGGAAAAGGGCGATTATCAGGAGCAGGTTCCAGACGGCGATGTAGATATCGTTGCGGATGTATCGGGAGTAATAGAGGAAGGAGGGGGAAATGAGGAGGAGGAAGGAGGTGAGCAGAGCGCCTGCGGGGCTGAGCCAGCGCCGCATGGAATATGGCAGGAGGACAAGGACCACGCCGAAGAGAGCGGGGACGATCCTGGCGGTGAAATCATTCACGCCGAAGAGGAAGTAGATGAGGGCATTGGCGTGGAAGAGGAAGGGGCCGTGCATCATGGGTGTGTGCTGGTAGCCTCTTCCGGAGTAGAGGTAATAGGAGTAGAGGGCGTGGAGGCTCTCGTCGTGGCTCATCGCTCGTGCGCCCAGGTCCCAGAACCTGGAGATAACGGCTGCGATCCCGAAAATTATGTAGAGGACCTTCTCGCCGCTCAGTTTTGAGGGGAAAAGTTTATGGGCTTCCATTGCCGAACTCTCCTTTCTCTCTGTGAGCAGGCTAAAAGATAGCACAATCCCTCCTTTTCGGCAAGAAATGGACTGGCATGGAAGAGAGGGGCGGACGCTTCCTCCTGGCGCAATCTATCTGTCGATCCCCGCCCTTTCTGGCCCCTTCCGGGAGTAAGCCACCATGCGTTCCCTTTTAGCCTTCCTGCACAAATGCGATTTAAGGCGGAAATAACGCCCGATTTAACTCAATCTTTTCCCCTTATCCTGCAATCCGTCCACTCTACCCATTGCCTGAAATT
>DAOUCW010000067.1:0-10567 GCA_034431695.1 Anaerolineae bacterium
AGCTCATAGTTCCGGTGGCTTTAGAGCCTGGTTCGCGGTTTGCCATCCGTGAAGGAGGAAAAACCGTAGGAGCAGGCGTAATAACCAAAATCATTGAATAAACCTCAGGAGGTGAGGCCTTTATGGCCAGGCAGAAGATAAGGATAAAGCTCAAGGCTTACGATCACAGGGTGCTGGATGAATCAGCGAGGCAGATAGTGGAGGCGGCGGAGCGGACAGGAGCGAGGGTTGTGGGTCCTGTGCCTCTGCCCACCAAAATTGAACGCTTCTCCGTGATCCGCTCCCCGTTCATTGACAAGCGCTCAATGGAGCAATTTGAGATAAGGACTCACAAACGCCTTATTGATGTCCTGGACCCGACTTCCAAGACCATTGACACTTTGATGAGGCTCAACCTCCCGGCAGGCGTTGATATAGAAATCAAGCTTTAATCCAGCAAGCGGAGTAGCCGAAAATGAAGGGGATAATTGGCAAAAAACTGGGCATGACGCGCATATTCAACGAGAAAGGAGAAGCTGTGCCTGTAACGGTAATACAGGCTGGGCCTTGCTTCGTAACCCAGGTCAAGACCGAGGAGAAGGACGGTTACAAGGCCATCCAGCTCGGGTTTGAGGAGGTGAAGCCCAAGAGCCTCACCAGGCCGGAACTGATGAGGCTCAGGAAGAACCACCTCCCGCCCCTCCGTTACCTGAAGGAGATAAGGGTTGACAACCCCGAAGATTACCAGGTGGGACAGAAGATAACGGTGAGCATCTTTGAGGTAGGGGAGAAGGTGGACGTTACAGGCTGGACCAAAGGGCGAGGGTTTGCGGGGGTGGTCAAGCGCTGGGGTTTCGGAGGAGGTCCCAGGACCCATGGCCAGTCTGACCGCACCAGGGCTCCCGGTTCCATCGGAGCTGGGACCGACCCCGGCCGGGTCATCAAGGGGCTGAGGATGGCCGGAAGGATGGGAAACGAGAGGAAGACCGTCCAGAACCTGGAGGTTGTGTTTGTGGATCCCCAGCGCAACCTGCTGGCAGTCAAAGGAGCCGTCCCCGGAGCAAGGAACAGCCTGGTGATAATAAAGCAGGCTCGCAAGACCGAAGAGAAGAGGAAAAAGTATGGATAATTCGGAGGAGCTTATGCCGCAGGTTCCCGTTTACAACATGGAAGGGCAGGTTGTGGGAGAAATCAATCTCAGGGACGATATATTTGGCATAGAGCCTCACGTGCCGGTGATGCACCAGGCTCTGGTGATGCAGCTTGCCAACGCTCGCCTTGGCACTCACAGCACCAGGACGAGGGGCGAGGTGAGCGGTGGCGGAAGGAAGCCCTGGCCTCAGAAACACACCGGAAGGGCTCGCCAGGGCTCCATAAGGGCTCCTCACTGGGTTGGGGGCGGCGTGGTGTTCGGCCCCAAGCCCAGGAGCTATTACCAGAAGATGCCCAAGAAGATGCGCCATCTCGCCTACAAGTCTGCCCTTTCGGTCAAGGCCAGGCAGGATCAGATCGTAATCCTGGATGAATTGCATTTTGATGCGCCCAGGACCAAAGCCATGAAGGAACTCCTCTCCAAACTGCCGGTCAACGGCAGCGTCCTCATCCTCCTGCCTTCAAAGGATGAGAACATCCAGAAATCGGCCAACAACTTGCCCAATGTCAAGACCATCCTGGCCAATTACCTCAACGTGAAGGACCTCCTCGGCTACGATTACCTGGTCATGCCTAAGAAGTCGGTGGAAATCATTGAGTCCATTCTGGGGTGAGGATGGAGGTTTAACCATGCACCTGTATGAGATTATCCGGAGGCCCATTGATACGGAGAAGACGAGGGCGCTGGCGGAATTGGGGCAATATGTCTTTGAAGTTGACCCGCGGGCCAACAAGATACAGGTCAAGCAGGCTGTGGAGAAAATCTACAACGTGAAGGTGGAAGAGGTGAGGATCATCAAGCTGCCGGCCAAGAGGGCCCGCAGGGGTTACCACATCGTTATAAGGAAACCGGCGAGGAAGAAGGCTGTTGTGAAGCTGGCTCCGGGCCAGAAAATCCAGATCTTTGAGGGAGTGTAGCTATGGGGATAAGGGTGTATAAGCCTACCTCCCCCGGCAGAAGGGGGATGAGCGTCTCCACCTTTGAGGAGATAACCAAGGACGAGCCCGAGAAATCCCTCGTGGTCCCCCTCAAGAAGCATTCGGGGCGGAACCACCAGGGCAAGATCACCGTCCGCCACCGCGGGGGTGGCCACAAGAGGCTATACCGCATAATTGACTTCAAACGGGATAAATTCGGCGTTCCGGGCAAGGTCATAGCCATTGAATACGATCCCAACCGCTCCGCCCGGATCGCCCTCATCCAGTATGCCGACGGCGAGAAGCGCTACATAATTGCCCCCCTCGGTCTCAAGGTGGGCGATACGGTGATGTCGGGGCCTGATGCTGAAATAAAAGTGGGGAATGCCCTTCCGCTGGCTAATATCCCTGTGGGGACGCTCATTCACAACATTGAGCTTTATCCTGGAAGAGGAGGGCAACTGGTCAGGGCGGCAGGAACGGCTGCTCAGCTACTGGCCAAAGAGGGCGATTACGCTCAGGTCAGGCTTCCCTCGGGAGAGATAAGGCTGATACATCTCAAGTGCATGGCCACCATCGGGCAGGTGGGGAATGTGGATCACGCCAATATAAGGCTTGGCAAGGCCGGGAGGAGCCGCTGGCTCGGGTGGCGTCCCACCGTCCGCGGTTCGGCCATGAGCCCGAGGGATCACCCCCACGGTGGCGGGGAAGGAAGGGCTCCCATTGGGCTACCTCATCCCAAGACGCCCTGGGGTAAGTGCGCCCTGGGCAAGAAGACCCGTCACAATAAGCTCACCGATAAGTTCATAATCAAGCGCAGGAAGTAAAAGGGCGGAGGTGAGGATATGAGCCGGTCTCTCAAGAAGGGACCTTATGTGGACCCAAAGCTCCTCAAGAGAATTGAGGAGATGAACAGGACCGGGGAGAAGAGGGTTATAAAAACCTGGTCCAGGGCTTCGGTCATAGTCCCCCAGATGGTCGGCCACACCATTGCGGTGCACGATGGCCGCCGCCACGTCCCAATCTATATCACCGAACAGATGGTGGGCCACAGGCTGGGGGAGTTCGCCCCAACCCGCACTTTCAGGGGGCACACCGTTAAGGAGAAGAGAACGCAGGTAACCAAGAAGAAGTGAGGAGTGAGGGGAAATGGAGACCTTTGAGGTTAAAGCGGTTACCCGTTACGTCAGAATATCGCCCCAGAAGGTTCGCCGGATCCTGGGGGGGTTGAAGGGGAAGCAGGTTGATGAAGCCCTGGCCCTTCTGGAATTCCTCCCTCAGAAGGCGGCCAGGATCGTTTCCAAGACCATAAAATCGGCTGTGGCCAACGCGGTGGAAAACTACGGCCTTTCCAGGGAAGACCTTTACATTGCCAACATATTTGCCGATCAGGGGCCGACGCGCCGGTGGAGGCGGTTCGCAGCCAGGGGGCGAGTCCGTCCCATACGCCGGCGTTATTCCCACATAACCGTTATCGTTGCCGAAAGAACACCTTAAAGGAGGGGATCTTGGGCCGGAAAGTTCACCCTATCGGATTCAGGCTTGGCTACAATAAAGAGTGGTTCTCGGTCTGGTATGCCGAGGGAAAGGAATACGCTGAGCTCCTCCACCAGGACTTGAAGATACGCCAGCTCATTGATAAGGAGCTCAGGGATGCGGCCGTGTCCAGGGTTAAGATTGAGCGCTTCCCGAAACAGATCAACATAACCATCCATTCCGCTAAGCCCGGGATGGTCATCGGCCGCAAGGGGGCGGAGATAAACAAGCTCCGCCAGGAACTTGAGGAGCTCACAGGCCAGAAGGTCAACATAAAAGTTGAAGAAATAGCCAAACCGGAGCTCGATGCCGTCCTGGTGGCGAGGAGCATTGCCGAGCAGATAGAGAAGAGGGTTTCCTACCGCCGGGCCATGAAGCAGGCCGTGGCAAGGGCTATGAGAGCCGGGGCCAAAGGGATCATGATCCAGTGCAAGGGCAGACTTGCTGGTGCTGAGATGGCCCGGAAGGAAACCGTCAAGGAAGGAAGAATCCCCCGCAATACCCTCAAAGCTGATATAGACTATGCCCTGGCAGAGGCCCTGACCACCCTGGGCAAGATCGGGGTGAAAGTCTGGATATACAGGGGTGACCTTCTGCCCAAGAAGCCCGAATTTGAAGCTTACGTGATCAGTGAAGAAGCCACTGCTTCAGAATGATCCCGAGGGGGTAATGAGCTATGCTGATGCCTAAGAGGGTCAAATACCGCAAGCAACAGAGAGGGAGGTTGAAGGGCAAGGCTTCAAGGGGCAACACTCTGGAGTTCGGGGAATACGGCCTCCAGGCCCTTGAGCCCTGCTGGCTTACGGCTCGCCAGATAGAAGCTGCCCGCCGGGCTATAGTCCGTTTCGTCCGCAAGACCGGAAAACTCTGGATCCGTGTCTTCCCCGATAAGCCCATAACCCGCAAGCCTGCCGAAACCCGGATGGGCGGCGGCAAAGGGAATGTGGACCAGTGGGTGGCAGTCGTCAAACCTGGTCGGATAATCTTTGAGCTGGCCGGCGTCAGGGAAGAAGATGCCGAGGAAGCTTTCCGGCTTGCCGCCCACAAGCTTCCCATCAAGACCCAGATCGTGAAGCGAGCTGAACTGGTTAAGGAGGGTTAGGATATGAAGCCCCAGGATATAAGGGAAATGAGCGATGAGGAAATCAGGGCGAAAATTGAAGAGCTTTACCGTGAGCTTTTCAACCTGCGCTTCCAGAAGGCCATAGGGCAGGTCAAGAACACTGCCCGCTTCAAGGAAGTCCGCAGGGACATCGCCCGCCTCAAGACGATCTTGAGGGAGAGGGAGCTTGGCATTTATCCTCCCAAGGAGGGCTAAATGAGGGAGCGCAGAAAGGAGCTCGTAGGCCGAGTAGTCAGTGATAAGATGGATAAAACCGTTGTGGTTAAGGTGGAGCGCACCAAGCGTCACCCCCTCTACGGCAAGGTCATCACCGTGAGCAAGAAGTTCATGGCTCACGACCCCAACAATGAGTGCCGTGTGGGGGACCTTGTGCGCATCATGGAATCAAGGCCCATAAGCCGGAGGAAGCGCTGGGTGGTCGTGGAAATACTGGAGAGAGCGCAAGCCTGACGGAGGGTTGAGAGATGATCCAGCAGGAAACACGCCTCGTCGTAGCCGATAATACAGGCGCTAAAGAAATCCTGTGCATCCGGATCCTCGGCGGTTCGGCCAGGAAGTATGGCCGGGTGGGGGATGTCATCATCGCTTCGGTGAAGGAAGCGACCCCCGATGCCCAGGTTGAGAAAGGCGATGTGGTGAGAGCGGTTATCGTGAGGACCGCCAAGGAATACCGGAGGCCCGATGGCACTTATATCCGCTTTGACGATAACGCGGCAGTGATAATTGACGAACACGGCAATCCGAAAGGGACCAGGATCTTCGGCCCGGTGGCGAGAGAGCTGCGGAGCAAGGGCTTCATGAAGATAGTATCCCTGGCCCCCGAAGTGGTGTAAAGGAGGCAAGATGAGGAAGATAAGGAAAGGCGATACCGTTGAAGTTATAGAGGGCGACGAAAAGGGGAAGCGTGGGACCGTCCAGAAGGTGATCATCGGCCGCAGGAGGGACGGCACCCGCGATCCCAACGACGTCCGGGTCATCGTTTCGGGGGTGAACCTGGTCAAGAAGCACCAGCGGCGCCTCCCCGATGTCCGGACTCAGTACGGGATAATTGAAGTTGAGGCGCCCATCCACATCTCCAACGTGGCCCTGGTCTGCCCCAAGTGCGATAAACCCACAAGGGTGGGCTTCAGGGTCTTTGAGGATGGGACCAAGTCCCGTTACTGCAAGCGCTGCGGCGAACTCATTGATTGAGGAGGTAGAGGGGTATCATGGCTAAGGTCATGCCGAGGCTCAAGGAACGCTACATCAACTACGTCATCCCGACCATGATGCAGGAATTCGGGTATAAGAATGTGATGCAGGTGCCGCGCCTGGTTAAGGTGGTGGTGAATGTGGGGGTTGGGGAGGCCGTCCAGAACCCCAAGGCCATAGATGCGGCGATGCAGGACCTGGCCACCATAACCGGCCAGAAGCCCATCGTCCGCAAGGCCAAGAAGTCCATAGCGGCCTTCAAGCTCAGAGCCGGCACCCCAATAGGTGTGAAGGTAACCCTCCGGGGCGATAGGATGTATTACTTCCTGGACAGGCTCTTCAATGTGGCTCTGCCCCGGCAGAGGGACTTCAAGGGTGTGCCTCCCGATTCCTTTGACGGGCGCGGGAACTACACCCTGGGGCTCAGGGAGCAACTGGTCTGGCCCGAGATCGATTACGCCAAAATTGACAAAGTCAGGGGCATGGAGATAACCATTGTGACAACCGCTAAAACTGACCAGGAGGCCAGGAGGCTCCTGGAGCTCCTGGGGATGCCATTCAGGAAGTAAACTCTGCAGCAAAGGAGGTAATAGTGGCCAGAAAGTGCATGAAATACCGTGAAATGCGCAGGAAATACAAGGTCAGAGTTAGGAACCGCTGCGAGCTTTGCGGCAGGCCCAGAGGTTACATGAGGCGTTTCAAGCTCTGCCGCATATGCTTCCGAAAGCTGGCCCTTGAGGGTCTGATCCCCGGCGTCACCAAGGCCAGTTGGTGAGGAGGTGTGGCCATCATGACGATGACGGACCCTATCGCCGATATGCTCACCCGCATAAGGAACGCACTTATGGCCAGGCACAAAGAGGTCAAGATACCTGGCTCCAAAATGAAAGTCGCCATAGCTCGCATCCTCAAGGATGAGGGCTACATTGAGGATTTCAAAGTCACCAGGGATAAACCCCAGCCCATGATCGTCATAACCCTGAAATACGACGAGACGGGCAAGCCTGTGATTTCGGGCCTTAAGAGGATAAGCAAGCCCGGAAGGAGGATATATGTGGGGAGGAGGGAGATACCGAGGGTCCTCAGCGGGATGGGCATAGCCATCCTCTCCACTCCCAAGGGCGTCATAACCGACAAGCAGGCCCGCAGGCTCAGGGTTGGGGGCGAAGTTATATGCTACGTATGGTAGGAGGTTGGCCGTGTCCAGGATAGGGCGAAAACCAATTCCCATCCCAAAGGGGGTGGAGGTGAAGATAAACGGTCTCACCGTCACCGTCAAGGGGCCGAAGGGCGAATTGACCCGCACCTTCCCCGAGGGGGTCACGGTGGCCGTTCAGGATGGCCAGATCGTGGTGGGAAGGGTCAGCGATGACCGCCGCCACAAGGCCTTCCACGGCCTGACCAGAGCCCTTCTGGCCAACATGGTGGAAGGCGTGACGAAGGGGTTTGAGAAGAAGCTGGAAATTGAAGGAGTAGGATACAAGGCTGAACTTCAGGGGAAAGACCTGGTCCTGTGGGTGGGGTATTCCCATCCGGTCAGGATTCAGCCCTTGCCCGGGATAAGCTTCGTGGTGGATAAGAGCGGCCGCGAGATCACGGTGCAGGGGATAGATAAAGAGCTGGTAGGAGAAATGGCCGCCAGGATAAGGAGGGTCCGTCCTCCTGAGCCATACAAGGGCAAGGGCATAAGATACGCAGGCGAACAGATACGCCGCAAACAGGGTAAGGCCGGCAAGATAGGAAAAGGAGGTAAGAAGTGAGCTGGGAGAAGGATAGAGCCGAAGCCCGCAAGAGGCGTCACAGGCGTGTGCGCAAGAAAGTCTTCGGCACACCCGAGCGCCCGCGCCTGAATGTGTTCAGGAGCCTCAAGCACATTTACGCTCAGATAATTGACGATACCATCGGCCATACCCTGGTGGCAGCTTCAACCCTTGACCCTGCCATCCGGGATAAGATAAAGGGCAAGACCAAGACGGAGCAGGCCAGGGAAGTGGGTCGCCTTTTAGCTCAGAAGGCCCTGGCCAAGGGCATCACCAAAGTAGCCTTTGACCGCGGCGGATACAAATACCATGGTCGGGTTAAGGCCCTGGCCGAGGGCGCTCGCGAAGGCGGGCTGGAATTCTAAAGGGGAGGGGTCAATTATGGAGTTCACCGAGGAGTTCAGGCCCTTTGCAGCGGAGGAGCTTGATGAAAGAGTCATTGAGATAAAGCGCACGGCCAAGATGATGAAAGGTGGCCGGCGCTTCCACTTCCGCGCCCTGGTAGTGGTAGGCGACAACAAGGGGCGCGTCGGCATAGGGATGGGGAAAGCCACGGAGGTTCCCGAAGCCATCCGCAAGGGTCTGGAGAAGGCCAGGCGCAACATGGTCAAGGTCAACATCCTGGGCAATACCATCCCCCATCCCGTCATGGCCAAGTTTGCGGCCAGCAAGGTGCTCCTGAAGCCTGCTACTCCAGGCACAGGCGTAATAGCGGGTGGCCCTGTCCGCGCTGTCCTGGAGGCCGCCGGGATCAAAGATGTGCTCAGCAAAGCTTTCGGCAGCACCCAGCCCATAAACCTGGTCAAGGCGACCCTGGCTGCTCTCATGCAACTCAAAGATCCAGCCGAAGAGGCCAGGAGGAGGGGAAAACCCCTGGAGGAAGTCCTTCCCTTCTGGATGAGGAGGCGGGAAAATGAGGAGCGGGAACGGTAAAATCCGGATAACCCTGGTGAAAAGCCCAATAGGCTACTCCAGGGAGCAGAAGGATACCCTGAAAGCCCTGGGACTTAAGCGGCTGTGGCAGACGGTGGAGAAGGATAAGAGCCCGACCATACTGGGAATGGTGAAGAAAGTATCTCATCTGGTGAAGGTGGAGGAGGTATCATGAAGCTTCACGATTTGCGTCCTCCCGAGGGGGCAAAACACAGGCGGAAGAGAGTGGGGCGTGGCAACGGTTCGGGCCACGGGACTTACTGCGGCCGAGGCATAAAGGGGCAGAATGCCCGTTCCGGTGGGAAGATGCCCCCATACTTTGAGGGTGGCCAGCTTCCCCTGGTGCGGAGGTTGCCCCACAAGCGCGGGTTCACCAACATCTTCAAAGTCTACTACACCCCTGTCAACCTGGAGAAACTGACCAGGTTCCCGGCCGGGACCGAGGTCACCCCTGCCGTGCTGGCGGAGGCCGGAATAATAAAATCCGAGGATGAGCCTGTGGTCATCCTGGCCAGAGGGGAAATAGACCGGCCTCTCGTGGTGAAGGCGCACCGCTTTTCCCAGAAAGCGAGGGAGAAAATCCTCGCCGCAGGCGGCACTGTGGAGGTCCTTCCCCTGAAAGGGAGGTAAGAAATGCTTCAGGCAGTTAAGAACGCTTTCCGTTTCCCTGACCTGCGCAGGAGAATACTTTTCACCCTGGGGATAATAGCCCTTTACAGGCTGGTGGCCCACATCCCGGTGCCGGGAGTTGACCACGTGGCCATCAAGAAGCTCTTCGAGGCCAGCCAGCTCCTGGGCTTCCTGGACATGTTCTCGGGCGGGGCCATGTCCAGCTTCTCCATAATAGCCATGGGGGTTTACCCCTACATTACTGCTTCCATCGTGATGCAGCTCCTGATCCCCCTCATCCCCAGGCTTGAGAACATTCTCAAGGAAGAGGGGGAGGAAGGGAGGCGCAAGATTGAGCGCTACACCCACTGGCTCACGGTCCCTCTGGCCGCCCTTGAAGCTTTCGGGCAGGGGACCCTGCTGGCGAGGGAAGGGATTCTGGCCAACTTCGGCCTGGCTCCCGGAACCCTGCTCCCGACTCTTGCCACCATCACCACCCTCACGGCCGGGACCATCTTCGCCATGTGGCTGGGTGAACTCATAGACGAAAAAGGCATAGGGAATGGCATTTCTCTGATAATCTTCAGCGGCATAGTTGCCCAGGTGCCTCCGAGGGTGGGCAGGATCCTCTTGAGCAAGCCCACTGACCTCATCATCTTCCTGATAATCACTGCCATAACGATCGGGGCCATCGTCTACATCCAGGAGGCCCAGCGGAGGATCCCTGTCCAGTATGGGCGCAGGGTCAGGGCCATAAGGGGCAACAGGGTCCTGGTAGTGGGTGGGCAGGGGACCCACATACCCCTGAGGGTGAACTCGGCCGGGATGATACCCCTTATCTTCGCCCAGAGCTTCCTCCTCCTGCCGGCCACCATCTCCAGCTATCTCATCTACACGCCCAACAAAGTGTTAGCCAGCATAGCCGCCGGGCTGAGCAAGGCCTTTGACCCCCGCGGCAACTTCTACTGGATATCCTACTTCTTCCTGGTGGTGGCCTTCACCTACTTCTACACCGATGTCATCTTCAAGCAGCAGAACCTGGCCGAATTTCTCCAGAGGCAGGGTGGCTTCATCCCCGGGATAAGGCCGGGGAAAAACACGGAGGAATACCTCAACAAAGTGCTGCAGCGCATAACCTTTGCAGGGGCCATCTTCCTCGGTCTGGTGGCCATCCTTCCCTGGCTCGTGCGTGACATAACCGAAACCCAGATAATGCTTCTGACCAGCGCCGGTCTCCTCATCGTGGTGGGAGTTGTCATAGACACGATGCGCCAGCTCGAGGCCCAGCTCATCATGCGCCACTACGAAGGATTCCTGCGGAGGTGATGGATTTGGCTGGCGAACCCATCTACATCGTCTTCATAGG
>DAOUCW010000068.1:0-15948 GCA_034431695.1 Anaerolineae bacterium
GCTTAAGGTAGCAATCCTGGCTCCCCTGAGCGGCGACGTGGCCACTTTCGGTGAGTCCACCCGCGATGGCGCCCTCCTGGCGATTGAGGAGTGGAACGCCAAGGGTGGGGTCCTCGGCCGCAAGATAGTCCCCGTTGTTGAAGATAGCATGTGCGAGGCCGAGCCAGCCGCCGCAGCAGCCCACAAGGTCATTGAGCAGGACAAGGTCAAGTTCATCATCGGTGAGGTCTGCTCCAAGGCCTCCATCCCCGTCTCCGAGATCGTGGACGCCACGGGAGGCAAAGTCCTCCAGATAAGCCCCACATCCACCAACCCCAAAGTCACTATCCGTGAGGATGGGAGTGCCAAGCCGACGGTCTTCCGGGCCTGCTTCATTGACCCCTTCCAGGGCTATGTGGGCGCCAAGTTCGCCCTTGAGACCCTGAAGGCCAAGACTGCCGCCGTGCTCCTGGACCAGGGCAACGACTATGTCCGCGGCCTGGCTGAGTTCTTCCGCGATGCCTTTGAGAAGGGCGGCGGCAAAGTAGTGGTCTGGGAGACCTACACCGCTGCTGACAAGGACTTCTCCGCCATCCTGACCAAGGTCAAGGAGGCCAATCCCGACATCCTCTACCTGCCTGACTACTACTCCACGGTGAACGTGATTGCTGCTCAGGCCCGCCAGCTCGGGATCACCGCTACCATGATGGGTGGCGATGGCTGGGACTCCCCGCAGCTTGACCTGAAGGCCACGGACGGCGGTTACTTCACCAACCACTACAGCGCTGAGGACACGCGCCCCATTGTCCAGGAGTGGGTTAAGAAATACAAGGATAAGTATGGGAAGGTTCCCGATGCCCTGGCCACCCTGGCTTACGACGCCGCCAACATCCTCTTTGAGGCTATCCAGGCTGCCGGCACCGATGACCCGCTCGTGGTGGCCAAGACCATGGAGAAGATGAAGTTCTCGGTGGTCTCGGGCGAGGTCTCCTTTGATGCCCAGCACAACCCCGTTAAGCCTGCCGTCATCCTCCAGGTAAAGGAAGGTGCGGTCAAGTTCGTCACCATCGTTTCACCGTAAAGGCTTGCGGGGAGAAGAGGGCCGGGGGGATAATCCCCCCGGCCTTTAATTCAAAAGGAGGTTAAGCTGATGGCTTATGTGAGCCTGGAGGAAAGGGGAAGGCTTACCCTGCGTAAGAGGTATAACGGTGCAATTCTGAACCGGATAGCCAGCGGTATAATGGCCCTTCTGGGCCTTTTGGTGCTGGCCTTCTTCGTCCGGAAAGCTCTGGCCAGCCCGGGTGTTTTTATCCAGCAGATCCTCAACGGAATACAGCTTGGCTTCCTTTACGCACTTATCGCCCTCGGTTATACGATGGTTTACGGAATCATAAGGCTGATCAACTTTGCCCACGGTGACGTCTTCATGGTGGGGGCCATGACCAGCTTTTTCGCCATCTCTACCATGGAACTTCACCGCTGGCCCTTCAACATCTGGCCAGGAATCAACAACTTGCTTGGGACCTTGCTCGGCTCGGCTACTGTGATAATCCTCTCCATGGTCATGTGCTCTCTGCTGGCAGTTACTATAGAGAGGTTTGCTTACCGACCTTTGAGAGCAATGCCCAGGATTGCCGCACTGATTACGGCCATAGGCGTTTCTTTCTTCCTTGAATACTTCGGCGCCCTGCCCTTCGTTTACACCAATAACTACATAACATACCCTCGCCCCTTTGAGCTGACAGTCCTGAGGGCTAAGGACATACCCCCCTGGGCTCTGGGCCTGCTGAGTGGGGTTTTCGTCCTGAGTCTGGGCACTTATTTGACGGTCAATGGTTTGAGCAACAAGGGTAATTCCAGAGCCGCTCTCTGGCGAAACCATCCGGTTTTGCAGTTTTTCCTCTACCTGGGAGGCCTCCTGACCCTGGTCCTGGGCCTGGTGGTTGTATTGCCCACCTTGGGGATAATCAAGTGGGACCTTACGGTCTCTAACGTGATGTTAGTGATCATGAGCGCCTCGATCCTGCTGGTGGTGGCCCTTCAATACATAGTCACCAGGACCAAGGTTGGCAAGGCAATGAGGGCCTCGGCTTACGATAAGCCCACTTCCAGGCTCATGGGGATAAACGTTGACAACATTATAGCCGTGACTTTTGCCATCGGTGGGGCCCTGGCAGGAGCCGGCGGGGTGTTATACGCCACCGCCTTCAAGCAGGTCCATCACCTGATGGGAATACTGCCTGGCCTCAAAGCCTTTATCGCCGCCGTGCTGGGAGGCATTGGGAGCATACCGGGGGCCCTGGTCGGCTCCCTCATCATGGGCATGGCCGAGGTCCTGAGCGCTGGCTTCATTTCAACCCCCATGCGGGATGCAGTGGCCTTCTCCTTGCTGATCATCATCCTTCTCATAAGGCCTCAGGGCATCTTCGGAGAAGCTCCTGGGGAGAAAGTCTAAAGGGAGGGCGGAGATGATCCGGAAGCTCAAAAGCCCTGCCGTCTTCTTCATCGGTGGTTCTCTTCTCATTTTCGCCCTGATCCAGTTCCTGATTGAGACAGGCAGGCTCAACGCTTACTGGCAGACCATAATCTTCTGGGGCGCCGCAATGACCATGGTCAGCCTTGGCCTCAACCTCATTTACGGCTTCAATGGCCAGTTCTCCCTCGGGCAGTATGGGTTCTACGGCCTGGGGGCTTACACCTCCGCCGACATCACCTGGCGCTGGGTCAGGGGAGACCCTTCAGGGTTAGTTGTGGTCATTGGGGGTTCAATCCTGGCCCTGCTCCTTATGTGGGGCGTGGCCAAGTTCCTCAAGCGTTTCTATGGGGTAAGTGTCTTCACCGAGTTCACCTTCCACTCTCTGGCCACGGTTGCGGGGTTTGCCGTGGCCCTCAAGTTTCTCCGTCCCCTTGTGGGGCCGACGATTTATTCTTTAATCCAGAGCCTGCCCGAACCCGTCGGCAGGCAGATCGTTTTCTTCCTTGCTTTGCTTGGGGGAATGGCCATCGCCGGCATCGTCAGCTTCCTGTTCGGGATCCCTGTCCTGACCCTCGGTTCGGACTATTTCGGGATCGCCACCCTCGGCTTCACCATTATAGTTAAAGTGCTCTTAGACAACTCCGACACCATCCTCCCCTTCCCCGAGATGAAGGGGGCAAGGGGAATGGTTGGGATACCCAAGTGGACCACCTGGCCCTGGGTCTTTGCGAGTCTTATGTTTGTGGTGCTATTCATGCGTAACCTCCTGCACTCCAGTGTGGGCCGGGCTATTGTCTCCGTCAGGGAGGATGAGAGGGCTGCTTCCCTCATGGGCATAGATGTGGCCCGCACCAAGATCCTGGCCTTCGTGATAGGAAGCGTTTTTGCCGGTCTTGCTGGTGGCATAAGGGCTCACGATCAGGCCTTCCTCCACCCCACAATGTTCGGTTTCCTCCCGTCTTTCAACCCCCTCATTATAGTGGTCTTCGGCGGCCTCGGCAGCATGACCGGCACCATTATAACCAGTTTCCTCTGGGTTTTCTTACTGGAGGGTGTGCTAAGGCTCGTGCTCCCGACAGGCTTTGAGAACTGGCGCTACGTTATCTATCCCCTGGTCCTGCTTCTCCTCATGCTCCTGAGGCCTCAGGGCCTCCTGGGCCGCTACGAGATCCCGTTCCTGCGCCAGACTTATCCTCCTGTCCGGAAAGCAGGGGAGGTTAAAGCATGAAGGAAGAGAGGCCGGTAATCCTGGAGATTGAGGGGCTTACCCACTACTTTGACAGCCTGAAAGCCGTCAGCAATTTCTCCATCACCCTCAGGGAAGGGGAGTTAGTGGGCCTCATCGGGCCCAACGGCGCCGGCAAAACGACCGTCTTCAACCTCATAACCGGGGTATACAGGCCCACCGCCGGGAGCATCCGCTTCAGGGGTGTGGAGCTGGTGGGGTTGCCTCCCCATGAGATCATAAGGCTCGGGATAGCCCGCACCTTCCAGAACATCCGCCTCTTCTCCAACCTGACAGTCCTGGACAATGTGCGCATAGCCCACCACTACCTCGCCAATTACGGCATCTTTGATTCTTTCGTCCGCTCGCCCAGGTTCGGCAAGGGCGAGAAGGAGATAACCGAGCTTGCTCAGGAGCTTCTGGAGATTTTCGGCCTGGCCGACAGACAGAACGATATCGCCGGAAGCCTCCCCTACGGCATGCAGCGGAAGCTGGAGATCGCCAGGGCGCTGGCCACAAAACCCCAGCTCCTCCTCCTGGACGAGCCTGCGGCAGGGATGAACCCCAGGGAGATAGATGAGCTCATGGAGCTTATACACTTCATCCGGGACCGGTTTGACCTCACCATCCTGCTGGTGGAGCACAGGATGCGCCTCATAATGAACATCTGCGAGTGGATAACGGTGATGGACTTCGGGGAGATAATCGCCCGAGGAAAACCTGAAGAAGTGCGCAACAATCCGAGAGTCATTGAAGCTTACCTGGGCCGAATGGCAATCCGCTAACGGGGGTGATAGGGGATGAATCCGCTCCTTAAGGTGGAAGACCTGCATGTATCCTACGGGGCGATAAAGGCCCTGCACGGCATTTCATTCCACGTGAATGAGGGGGAGATCGTCACTCTCCTTGGGGCTAACGGTGCCGGAAAATCTACCACCCTGCGCACCATATCCGGCCTCCTCATCCCCGATAAGGGCAGGATACTTTTTGACGGCGTGGATCTCACCACGCTCCCGGCGGATGCTATAGTCAAGAAAGGGGTTATCCACGTGCCTGAAGGCCGGAAGATTTTCGCTAACCTCACAGTGCTGGAGAACCTGGAGATGGGGGCTTACACCCTGAAGGACAGGAAGGAGATAGAGGAGAACCTGGAGAGGGTGTTCAAGCTCTTCCCCAGGCTCAAGGAGAGGGCTTACCAGATGGGTGGGACTCTCTCCGGTGGGGAACAGCAGATGCTGGCCCTGGGCCGTGCCCTCATGGGCCGCCCCCGCCTCCTGCTGATGGATGAGCCCTCCATGGGCCTGGCCCCCATCCTGATTGAGGAAATCTACGAAACCATAAAGGAAATCAACCGCCAGGGGGTTACAATCCTCCTGGTGGAGCAGAACGCCCACATGGCCCTCTCGGTGGCTCACAGGGGATATGTCCTGGAGGCCGGGATAATCACCATTGAGGGGACAGCGGAAGAGCTCCGGGAGAACCCCCAGGTCAAAGTAGCTTACCTGGGAGGAGAGTGAACTTTGGTCCCAGCACAATCCCTCGCAAGGAGAGGAGTCGTGGCGCAGAGATACTACTGGCTCATCGGAGTCATGTTGCTCCAGGTGATCGCAGTTTTCCTCTACCCTCCCCAATTGCTCCTGAAAAACATCCCGATAGCCGTTTTGCCTTTGACCCTTTTCGTTCTGTTTGTGCTGGCTATCCTGGGGATAAACACGGGCGTCCTAACTCCACTGGCCGGGAGGAACCTCCTGGTCTTCGTGCAGGGGCTCAATGTCGTTATCCGCCTCATGATGCTCATACCGGGCGCTCGCCCGAAAGGGGGCCCGGGCTGGAACATCCCCTTCATTGTGCTATCCATGGCGGCGGTGGCCCTCTCCTGGGCTTCTATAATCCTCCTTGAAAGGAGGCCACCTCGCCACTTGCTCTTCCGCATGCGTTAAGCTTCGCCCCGAATTTTCCTCACCACTTCCATGAAGCGCCTGACCCGGTCCAAATCGACCGGGTTTTCGGCTATCCCGTCCACTTTGAAGTATGTGCCCACGATGGCTCCATCGGCATACTTGAGGAAATCGGCTATGTTCTCTAAGGTGGCTCCGCTTCCGACCAGGACGGGCCTCGAGCTCAGTTCACGGGCTGCCTTCACCTTCTCCAGCTCGGGCGCGCTTCCCGTCATCTTCCCGGAGACGATTATGGCATCGGCCAGGTAGAATTCGGTCCACTCTATGTGGGTTGCCAGGTCAATGCCGGGGAACGGGACCGAGTGCTTCTTGTCCACATCGGCGAAGATCTTGATGTGCTCGGCGCCGAGCTCTTTGCGCTTTCGCAGGAGCCTGGCAGCGCATCCCCGGTCAAACTCCCCGGTATCCCAGACCCTGGCCCCGGTCAGGAGGCACACCCTTATGAATCTGGCACCGGAAGCAACGGCTATGGCCAGGGTTATGACCCCTCCGTTGTGCACCACGTTTATCCCCACCGGTATCTTCACGGCTTCCACTACCTTGCGGGCGGCGACGGCGTGGGCGGTCATCTCCTCGGGCGGAACTTCGTCCCCCACGAAGTATGGCAGGTCCCACATGTTCTCCACGATGAGGCCGTCAACTCCGCCTTCGGCCAGGGCATGGGCATCCTCAAGGGCTTTCTCTATGATGAAGTCAATGCCGTAGCCGGTGTAGCCCGGTGCCCCGGGCAGGGGCCAGAGGTGCACCATCCCTATTATCGGCTTCTCCACTCCGAAAAGTTCTTTAAGGGATTTCAACCGGAGGCTCTCAAGCCTTTCCTTCCATTCAACCATCCTTTTCCTCCTCAATGGCTTTTTGCCCTTTCGCGGTCAGGAACCAGATCCTGTCAACGCCGGCCACCCCGCAGGAGCCTTTGAGGGGACAACCTTCGCACTGGAGGGAGCATTCGGGGGAGCGTGAGGAGAGATACCCTGTCCTCTCCAGCTCCTCCAGCATTGCCCTCACAGTTCCCTCTTCAAGGCCGAAGCGGGCGGCCAGTTCCCTGAGGGTCAGGACTTTACCGCTTGCTATTTCCCTGAGGAGTTCCCTGAGCATCCTGCCCCTTCTTCCTGAAATCCACGAACTTGTATCCAACCCCTTTCTCGGTGAGGATGTAGCGGGGATTGGATGGGTCCGGTTCTATTTTCCGCCGCAGATAATTGATGTAAAGGCGGAGCAGGTTCACGTCATCCCGGTATTCTCTTCCCCAGACTTTTGAGAGGAGCATGTCGTGGGGCATAACCCAGCCCGCATTGTTCACCAGGTGATAGAGGAGCCGGTATTCGGTGGGGCGAAGCTTGACCTTGTTCCCCCTGACTATTACCTCCCGGTTGCGGAAATCAATGCTCAGGTCATCATCAACTTTGACCACCTCGCTGGCGGGGACCGCAGCGTGGACTCTCCTCAGCACTGCCTTTATCCGGCTCACGAGTTCCCTGGGGCTGAAGGGTTTGGTGACGTAGTCGTCAGCACCAAGTTCAAGGCCCCGGATCTTATCCTCCTCGTCCTTCCTCACCGTAAGCATTATCACCGGAACCTGGGAGAATTCCCTCAGGTATTCAAGGACCTCAAACCCGTCAAGGTCGGGAAGCATGACGTCCAGCACCACCAGGTCCGGGAGCTCTTTCTTCACCTTTTCCAGGGCTTCCATCCCGGTGTAGGCCTCGGAAACCCTGAACCCTTCAAGCTCCAGGTTCATCCTTATGAAATCCACCAGCTTCTTCTCGTCGTCCACCACCAGGATGAGTCTGTTCTTGAATTCCATCCCCTCTTTCCTCCTGCCTTCGCTCGAATTCCAGCTCCAGTTTCCTGACCCTGAGCAGAAGCTCCTCAAGGAGTTTGCGGTTGAACCCCACCAGGTCTGCCAGCAGGCCTATAAGGCATATCTGGAACCCAACGATGGAGAGGATGGCGGCGAGTATAAGGGACTGGATGTGGCCTGCGCCCCTGCCTGTGAAGTAAAAGTAGAGGAAGCGGAGCCCGAGGGCAACCCCTCCTGCTATGCTCAATCCTCCCCAGAAGAGGAAAACTTTGAGGGGGCGATACATGGTGTAGATGCGCAGTATGGTGGAAGAGGAGAGGGCAACGTAGTGGGGTATGCTCCTCATGAGGCGGGACGGACGCACGGGTGGGTTTGGTTCAATGGGGATGTATTTCACCGGGATTTTGTGAGCCCCGGCCTGGATCAGGGTTTCCAGGGTGTAGGAATATTCGCTCACCACGATGGTCTGGAGTGCGGCGTGGCGGCTCATGGCCCTGAATCCGCTGGTAGCATCGGGGATTTCCATGCCGGCTGCCAGCCCCACCATCTTGCTTCCGAAGAACTGGAGGAAGCGCTTGACCGGGGAAAAATGCGGGACTCTGGTCACCCTCCGGTCTCCCACAACTATTTCCGCCTCCCCGCGGAGGATGGGTTCCACCAGCATGGGGATGTATCTTCCCGGATACTGGTTATCGGCGTCGGTGTTGACGATGATGTCCGCTCCGAGCCTGAGCGCTTCCTCAAGACCGGCCTTGAAAGCTCTCGCCAGCCCCATGTGGTAGGGGAGCCTGAGGATGTGGTCCACCCCCATCTCCTGCGCCACTTTCGCCGTCCCGTCGGTGCTCCCATCGTCTATCACCAGGATCTCCACCCGGTCCACCCCGGGGATGGACCTCGGGATTTCCTTCAGGGTCTGGGGCAGGTTTTTCTCCTCGTTATAGCAGGGGATCTGGACTATTACTTTCGCCATTTTCACCCTCAGAGGGGGATGTTGCCGTGTTTCTTGGGCGGGTTTGTGTCACGCTTGTTCTGGAGGGCTTTCAGGGCTTCTATGAGGCGCGGGCGGGTTTCGTGAGGCTCTATAACGTCGTCTATGAAGCCGCGGGATGCCGCCACATACGGGTTGGCGAATTTGGCTCTGTATTCTTCTATGAGCTTTTCCCTGAGGGCATCGGGATCGGGGGCCTGCTCAATTTCCTTTCGGAAGACAATGTTCACAGCTCCTTCAGGCCCCATGACGGCTATCTCTGCGGTTGGCCAGGCCAGGACGAGGTCGCCTCTGATGTGGCGGGAGTTCATCACGCAGTAGGCGCCTCCGTAGGCCTTCCTGGTTATGACCGTTATGCGGGGGACGGTGGCCTCGCAGAAGGCGTAGAGGAGCTTTGCTCCGTGGCGGATTATTCCCCCGTGTTCCTGGGCGACGCCCGGAAGGTAGCCGGGCACGTCCTCAAAGACCACGAGGGGTATGTTGAAAGCATCGCAGAAGCGGACGAACCGCGCCGCCTTGACCGAAGCGTCTATGTCAATGGCTCCGGCCAGGACTTTGGGCTGGTTCGCAACTATACCCACGCTGTAACCGCCAAGCCTGGCAAATCCCACCACGATGTTGGGGGCATAAGAGGCGTGAACTTCAAGAAACTCGCCGTTATCCACCACCCTCCTTATCACCTCCTTGATGTCGTAGGGCTTGGTGGGGCTATCGGGCACGATCTCATCGAGCTCGGGGTCCTGGCGGTAGGGGTCATCGTCGGTGGGGACAAAGGGCGGGTCCTCCATATTGTTCTGGGGTATGTAGCTCAGCAGGCTCCGGATGATCTGGAAGCAGTGGTCTTCGTTTTCAGCTACAAAGTGGGCGACCCCGCTTTTGGTGGCGTGGACGTCGGCACCGCCAAGCTCTTCAAAGGTCACCTCCTCGCGGGTGACCGCTTTTATGACCTGGGGGCCGGTTATGAACATGTGGCTTATCCCCCTGACCATTATTACGAAGTCGGTTATAGCCGGGGAATAGACCGCTCCGCCCGCGCACGGCCCCATTATGGCCGATATCTGGGGGATGAGGCCGGAGGCGAGGGTATTGCGCAGGAAGATCTCGGCGTAGCCGGCCAGGCTCATCACCCCTTCCTGAATGCGCGCTCCCCCGGAGTCGTTGAGCCCGATAATGGGTGCCCCCATCTTCATGGCCATGTCCATCACTTTGCAGATCTTGGCCGCATGGGCTTCTCCCAGGCTCCCCCCGAACACGGTGAAATCCTGAGCGAAGACGAAAACCTGCCTCCCGTTGATGGTGCCCCAGCCCGTTACAACTCCATCCCCGAGGTATTTCCTCTCGGCCATCCCGAATTCGGTAGCCCTGTGGGTCACGAAGACGTCTATTTCCCGGAACGAGCCTTCATCGAGGAGCTTTTCAAGCCTTTCCCTGGCGGTGAGCTTGCCTTTGGAGTGCTGAGCTTCTATGGCTTTTGCGCCTCCTCCGAGCCTGGCTTCGTCTTTCCTTTTTCTGAGGTCATCTATGAGTTCCCTTATACCCATGTCGCTTCCTCCTTGCGGGCAGGGTTGTTCCTGAAAATCGCTCTGTTACTTATAAACCCCCGGCCTGGGCAATTTGCCCCGCTTCCCCATGGCCAGCCTCCTGAGCTTTCGTCCTCTCCATCCACTTCAGGGCTTCCTGGGGCAGAAGTTCAAGGGGGCCTCTCACGATTGTGCAGGGTGGGAGGGACTGGAGGAAAAGTTTGCCGTAGTGCCTGGTCTGGATGCGTTTGTCTAAGATGGCGACGATCCCCCTGTCGGTCTTGCTCCTTATGAGGCGGCCGAACCCCTGGCGGAGCCTCAGGATGCTTTCCGGGACGGCATACTGGTGGAAGGGATCTTCGTAGGTTTCGCTGCGGGCAGAGAATATGGGGTCGGTTGGGACCGAAAAGGGGAGCCGGGGTATTATCACGCAACTGAGGTTCTCTCCCACAACGTCAATCCCTTCCCAGAAGCTCCTCGTTCCCATCAGCACTGCCCTTTCCGCCAGCCGGAAGGTCTCCAGAAGCTGAGTCCGGGAAGTCGTCTCGTCCTGCTCGAGGACCAGAATCCCCTCTTCGGCCAGGGCAGGGGTTATGGCCCTGGCGGTGCGGTGGAGCTGACGGTAGGAGGTGAAGAGGACCAGGGTTTTGCCCTCCAGCGCCCTGGTGAGCCCAAGAATGGCTTCCTCCACCATCCTCTGATAGTCGGGAGTATCGGGTTCGGGGATGTCGGTGGGCAGGTAAAGGAGGGTTGAGGACCGGTAATCAAAGGGTGAGCCAAGGGCCAGCTCCGAAGCTTCGGCTATGCCCAGGCGCTCCCGCATGTAGTCAAAGGATTCCCCAACCCTGAGGGTGGCCGAGGTCAGGATCACGCTTTCTTTTGAACTGAAAATGCTTTTCTCCAGAAAGGGGGCCACGTTGATCGGGGCTGCGTTCAGGGATATGTAGCCGGTGGAGGGGTTAAGGTGTGCCCAGTATATCCCCTGCTCCGATGGCTCCATCAGGATGACGTGGGCTCTGGCCTGCCATTCCAGGAGGCGGGCGAGGGTCCCCGCGAGTTCCTGGGTCAATCCCTCAAGCTGGGGATCATCGGCCATTTCCACGAGGCTCTGGAGGTCCTTAAGGAAGCGCGATAGCCCATCCATTAGCTTTGAGAGGGCCTGGCTTGTGGATTCCCACGCTATTTCCACCCTGGCCCAATCGGGCTGAGCCCTCGTGGCTCTGGTGATGCGGACTTTGTAATCGTAATCGGAATCGTTCGCTTCCCCCCTCTGAGAGGCGAAGAATTCCCTCAGAGTGCTGAAGAGAGAATTGATCAGGCCATGGATATGCTTGATTTCCCTCCTCCTGGACTGGACGAACTCCTCAAGCGAGGGCCTGGAGCTTCGGGATATGAGGGGGCTTATCCGGCCGAGAAGCTGGCCGAGGAGGTCGCCACCTTTCTCATCGCGCCCGAGCCATGTGAGGATCCTCTCTATTCCGCCCTGGTCAACGGAAAAGCCCAGTTGCTTCGTGGCCACGTCCTCAAGGTGGTGGGCTTCGTCCACTATCAGGAAGCGGTAATCGGGGAGGACTTTGTTCTCCAGGGCGATGTCGGAGAGGAGGAGAGCATGGTTTATCAGGATTATGTGGGCCCTCTCGGCATTCTCGCGGGCCGCATAGAAGAAGCAGCGTTTATCCCGGAAGTAAGGGCACCGTTCTCCCAGGCAGGATTCGGGGTCGGAGGCGATTTCTTCCCAGGCAGCTTTTTCCCCGGGCGATGGGATGAAGAGCTCGGCCACATCTCCCGAGACGGTGCTCTGGAGCCAGACCAGGACCTTCGCCAGGAGCCTGGCTTCGTCGGGGTGCATCTCCACCCTGTTCCTCATTATGGAAAGCTTGCGCATGCAGAGGTAATTGGAACGGCCCTTGAGGAGGGCCACCTTGAAGTCAAAGGGCAGGATCTTCCTGAGGTCGGGGAGGTCCTTCCGGTAGAGCTGGTCCTGGAGGTTTATGGTGTTGGTGGAGACCACCACCCTTTCGCCGTTCTGGACCGAGAAATAAATGGCCGGGACGAGGTAAGCCACCGATTTTCCAACGCCTGTGCCTGCCTCCACCAGAAGGTGGTGACCCTCGTTGAAGGCTTCGGCCACGGCTTTCATCATCTCAACCTGCTGGGGACGGTATTCGTAGCCGGGGAATTTCCTGGCGAAAGGCCCTCCTTCCCCCAGGAGGTCCTCCAGCTCTTCCAGATCAACCTTTTTCCTCTCGGCTCTGGGCTTCAGAGGGGGGAATTCCTCCCGGCGGAGCAGGGCCAGGGAGCTATCTCCCAGCAATCCTTTCGCCTTGAGCTGCTGGGCCAGGCTCGGGGCCGAGGGCGATCGCCTCTTCCTGTTCAGGGCCTCGTGGAAGAAGGCCTCAACGGGCCAGCCGGCTTTCCTCGCCAGGCTCACGATCTCCTCAAGGATCTCCGCCGGGAGTTCAACGGCCCTCTCCAGCAGGGCATTGAAGAGGCGCATGGAGGTCATGGCATCGTCAAGGGCCCGGTGGTGAGTTCCGGCTTCTATCCCTAAGGTTTCGGCCAGTTTGGCCAGGCTGTAGCGGGAAGCGTAAGGGACGAAGATGGAGCTGAGTTCAAAGGTGTCCAGGGCCTGGTTGAAGGCGAAAAGTCCCCACCGCCTGAGGAAAGCCAAATCCACGTCAATGCTGTGGCCCACGATGATGTTATCCCCCACGAATTCCTCCAGGGGGCGGAGGATGGAGCGGAGGCGCGGGGCTTCGTCCAGCTCGCGCTGGGAAAGGCCCGTGAGGTGGAGGACCCTGAAGGGGACCTGGCGGCCCGGGTTCACAAGGGAGGAGAAAACGTCAAGGACTTTATCGCCGCGGAATTTAACCGCTCCGACCTCAATTATCGCATCCCTTTCCGGGTCAAAGCCCGTTGTTTCAAGATCCAGCGCCACGAAGATCCGGCTCATTTCCTGCCCCCACGCCGGGATTATACCTTAAAAGTGACCGCTTGACAACGGAAAGCCCCTTTTTTGGCCGCACCCGCTCGCTAAGGTATAATTTGGCGGAAGGAGGTGGGGAGAAAAATGCCTTACATCCTGGTGACCAACGACGATGGTGTGGACGCACCGGGCCTGCTGGCCCTCAAGAAGGCCCTTGAACCCCTCGGTGAGATAGCGGTCCTGGCTCCGGACCACAACTGGTCGGCGGCGGGGCACCCCAGGACCATGCACAAGCCCCTGCGGGTGGAAGAAGTCCGCCTCGCCGATGGCTCCATAGCCTATGCCTCCAACGGTGCGCCATCCGATTGCGTAGCCCTCGCAGTGCTGGGCTTCTTCCCCCGAAGGCCCGACCTGGTGGTTTCGGGCATAAACCTGGGTGGGAACATGGGATACGATATAACCTATTCCGGGACGGTCGCCGCGGCCATTGAGGCTGCCATCTTCGGAATACCGGCCATAGCCGTTTCCATAGACACCTTTTCTCCCGATGCCGATTACACTCCGGCCGCCGAGTTCGCTGCTGAGCTGGCTCGCCACGTCCTTGAGAAGGGATTACCCCCTCACACCTTGCTCAACGTCAACGTCCCGGCTATCCCGAAGGAGCAAATAAAAGGGGTTCAGGTCACCAGGCTTGGTCGGCGCTTCTACGAGGACAAACTGATAAAGCGTCAGGATCCCAGGGGAAAGGACTATTACTGGCTCGGTGGTGGCCCTCCGATGGATATAATTGAAGAAGGCACCGATGTGGGGGCCGTCGCCAGGGGTTACATCTCCGTGACCCCCCTCCACCTTGATATGACCGATTACAAACTTCTGGAAATCCTCCGGAGCTGGGAAATTTTCCGATGAGAGGGGTGCTCTTAGCCATTGCCCTCGCTCTTTTTTCCTCCCTCTTCATAGCTTTAACTTCGGAGCTTGCCGCCCGAACCGGCCTTGAAATCCTGGTGACCGATCCGGGAGGCCAGCTCCCCGGCGCCAGGATCTCCCTGGATGGGGAAGAATTCCAGGCGAGTGGGAAGCTCAGCCTGCGGGTCAGAAGGGGAACGCATCGCCTGGAAGTCCGGGCCCCGGGTTACAGGACTTTCAGGGGAGAGGTCAGAGCCACGCTTTTCTCCTTCAACCCGCCCCTCCGCCTGACCCTTGAGCCTCTGGTCCTCAGAGGGGAGATCCGGGACGAGCTTGATGGTTCCCCGGTGGGTGGGGCGACCGTCAGGGGCGAAGGCTTCAGCATTGAGATCGGTGCCGATGGTCGCTTCCGGCTGGAGAAGCCTGCGCTGCCGCTTCGTCTTTCCATCCTGGCCGATGGCTACGAGGAATTGCAGGTGACCCTGCTTTCGGAAGAGGAGGTGATCGGTCCCCGCACTTTCTTCCTCAGGCCCAACGAAGTGGAAGGCTTCGTGACCGATGCTTCCACCGGCTTGCCGTTGCCGGGGGTTCTTGTCCGCACAGCCGATTGGGAAAGCACTTCCGATGAGCACGGCCGTTTCATCCTGAGGAGGGTGGTCCCGGGCGAGGAGGTATCCCTGGAGGCCAGGGGCTACTTCAGCGTTACCGTCCCCTTCAACGGGACTCCCCTCTCCGTCTCCCTCCGCCCGAAGGCAGTTCTGGTCAGAGTGGTGGAAAAATTCACCCGGAGGCCCCTTCCGGGGGCGGAAGTGCGTTTCAGAGGCATCAACTTCATGGCCGATGAGAGAGGGGAGGTGTTGCTGCGGGCCCCCGCTGACGGTGACACAATAATTGCCTCCGCTCCCGACCACCTCCCCGTTCAGGCGGTTTTCCGTGGGGAAGAAGCCATCACCCTGGAACTACCTCCCCTGGTCTGGGAGGTCAGGGTTAGTGATGCGGCGAGCGGGGCGCCGATCTCCGGTGCCTGGCTATACATCTCGGGGAGGAGGTTCGGCCCCTCCCGCGATGGCAAGCTGGTGGTAAAGGGGATGCCTCCCGAGGGGGAAGCGGTGGTGAAAGCACCCGGTTATGCTCTCCTCCGGTTCAATCCCGGCCAGGGCAGGTGGAAGGCCTCTTCCCTTGCGCTGAGCATAAGCCTTGAGCCCTTCCAGGCCCGGGGCATTTACATCCCCTTCGTCCTGTTGGCCAGGCCGGACAGGGTGAGGGAACTTCTGGAGCTGGTGGACAAGAGCGAGCTAAACGCTGTAGCGGTGGACGTTAAAAGCGACCGGGGTTTTCTCGCCTGGGAATCGGATGTTCCGCTGGCGAAGGAGCTCGGGGTGATACGCAGGAAGGAGAGCCAGACCCTCAGGGAAATACTCCAGTTCTGCCGGGAGAAAGGCATTTACACCATTGCCAGGATGGTGGTTTTCAAGGACAACCCCCTTGCCTCAGGCAAGCCCGATCTGGCCGTCAAGAAGAAGGATGGAACGATCTGGCTCGACCGCGAGGGCCTGGGATGGGGCAACCCTTTCCGCAGGGAGGTATGGGATTACAATATCGCCCTGGCGAAGGAAGTTGCTTCCCTGGGCTTTGACGAAATCAACCTGGATTACATCCGTTTCCCTTCCGATGGCGACCTCGGGGCCATAGCCTGGGAGGAGACCAACACCCTGGAGACGAGGACTGAGACCATCCGGGAGTTCATGAAGGCTGTTTCCGAGGCCCTGGCTCCTTTCCCCGTATTCCTCTCGGCCGATGTTTTCGGGCTTACCCCCTGGGTTGAGGGGGGAGGGGATATGGGGATAGGGCAGCGGATTGAGGACATATCTCCCTATGTGGACTACCTCTGCCCCATGGTTTACCCATCCACCTTTGCCCCCGGAGCTCTCGGCTACGAAAACCCTGCCCTTTACCCCTACGAAGTTGTCTACCGGAGCACGCTGAAAGCCAGGGAGAGGAGCAGGGCACTCGTTCGCCCCTGGCTCCAGCACTACTCCCTCTACGGAGTAATCTATACCCTGGAGCAATTCAGGGCGCAGCGCCGGGCGGCAGAAGAAGCCGGCGGATGGGGCTGGTTGTGGTGGAACGCCGGCGGATACTACGAAGAAACCCTCTTTGCCCCGTAGC